>DASQWI010000018.1 GCA_035640355.1 Actinomycetota bacterium | reverse complement strand
GCTCGGAGACCCGCCGATCGGCGTCGGCTCGCACGTGCGACGGGTCGCTTCCTTCATGGGCAGGCGGATCGAGTACGTGAACGAGGTGACGCGGCTCGATCCCGGTTCGGTGCTCGAGATGCGCTCGGTGAAGAGCCCGTTCCCGATGCACATCACGTACGCGTTCCAAGACGCGCTGGGCGGGACGCAAACGAGCGTTCGGGTTCAGGGCGGCACGAGCACCTTCTACCGCCTGGCCGGTCCGCTGTTGTCGCGACAGGTGAAGAAGAACGTGCAGGCGGATCTGGGGCGCTTGAAGGACATCGTGGAGAAGGACAAGTCTCGATGACGATCCATGGAACAGCGACCTTCACCGTTCGAAAGGATGAGCTCGACGGAGCGCTCCGGGCCATCCGAACGTTCGTGGCGCACACCAGGACGGAGCCCGGAACCAACCGTTACGAGGCGTGGCGTTCGGTGGACCGCCCGACCGAGTTCATGCACATCATGTCGTTCGCCGACGAGGCCGCAGAGGAGCTCCACTCGTCGAGTGATGCGGTCAAGACCTTCGTTGACGCACTGTATCCACGATGCGAGCAAGAGCCGACGTTCGCAAGGTGGACGATCGTCGAATGAAGGATGACTCCCCGCACTAATCGAGGACCGGACGCGGCCTAACCCGATAGCGCGGTTCCGATTCGAGCTCCGCAAAAGCCCTCGGACATCTCGAAGTCACGCTCGTCCACCGACTCGTCCCAGCTGAACTCGGGCACGAGCATCGAACGTTCGAGGCGCAACACCGTGCCGTGCACGTCGTAGCGGGATGGGTCATCCTCGGGCCGTACCGCTGTCATCACCGCGAGCCCGTGGTCGGGGTCCTCGTCGCACGACATCCAGTGGAGGTGCGTGACCGACCCGTACCACACGAAATCGTCCGCGCCAGCCGCGATTCCGAACTCGTCGTGCCACGGGTCTCCAGGCGCGGCGACGACGAGCCGCTCGAGGCCGGTGGTTTGGTCGAACCGGTAGAGCGAGAAGATCACGGTCGACACGCCCGCCCGGCTTTGGATCGCCACCTCCGAGCGGCCGTCGCCGTTCACGTCGGGGGCCGAGAAGACCCGGCAGAGCCATTCATGGCTGCACTCCGGAAGATCGCGTGAGATCGTCGGTGCCCCGTCGAACCCGGCTCCCATGTCGACGCGAACCTCATACATGCCCGGCGCGACGTCCTTGCGGTCGCAGTTCTGTGTGCCGTAGACCGTGATCAAGTCGAGGGCGCCGTCGCCATTCAGGTCGGCCTCGACGCTCGTGCGCTCGCACCAGACCGCCGGCGTTGGAGCGGGAGTCGGCGTGACGCCCTCCTCCGCGAGCCCCGTCGCTGCCGCGGGCGCGAACACTCTGGACAACCCGTAGACGCTCGCGCCGGTGCCGATAACGGCAAGGATCACGATCGCCGATACCGCGCGATTTCGCCGTTCCACGGGCGGATCTGGGCGGTTCACGGCCGCATCCTTCCGCGGAGTCCGCGCGGTCGCAAGAGCAAGGGCGGGTGTCCCCCGACTGACATCGCGCATCCGACCCTAGACTCGGGGACATGACGCTTCAGCGGATGGACAACGTCCTCCTCGTTGTCGACGACCTCGAGGCCGCGATCGCGTTCTTCGTCGAACTTGGTATGGAGCTCGAGGGCGAGGCGACCGTCGAGGGACGGTCGGTCGACCGCGTCGTCGGGCTCGACGGCGTCAGAAGCGACATAGCTATGATGCGGACCCCCGACGGTCACGGGCGGCTCGAGCTTGACAAGTTCCACACGCCGACGGCGGTCAGGGCCGAGCCAGAAGACGCGCCGGTGAACACGCTGGGCATCCGTCGCATCATGTTCGCCGTCGACGACATCGATGACGTCCTCGGCCGCCTGCGCAACCACGGCGCCGAGCTCATTGGCGAGGTGGTGCAGTACGACGACCAATATCGGCTCTGTTACGTCCGCGGCCCCGAGGGGATCATCGTCGCACTGGCCAGCAGCTCAGCTGAACGCTGACAGGGAACGGCCGCTCACCCAGAGCTCTAGTTTTCCCCGGCGGCATGTCGAACCGGGTACCCCGGCTCCGACCACATAGCGGAAGGGCGACATCGGAGCGACTGGCGCGAAAGGGGGAGCCTGCGGGCGGTCCCAAACGACGGAGGGAGACGCCGTGAAGTACATGATCATGATGTTCGGCGACCAGAACAACATGGTGGAGACGAAGACCCCTGAGTGGATCCGCAACATGATCGCGTTCATGAAGGACCTCAACCGCGAGCTCGAGGAGTCCGGGGAGCTCGTGGACAGCCAGGGGCTCGTCGACCCGAGCCAGGCGACGACGGTCAGGTTCCAGGAAGGTGCTCCGATCCCGACCGACGGGCCGTTCGCCGAGGCGAAGGAGTCGCTCGCGGGCTACTTCATCGTCGACGCGACCGACGAGCGGGCGATGGAGATCGCCTCGCGGATCGTCGCCACCATCGAGGAGCCGATCGAGGTGCGTCGGGTCGCCGACGCACCCCCAGAGGACTACACGAGCTGAGGAGGAGTCCGATGCAGAGGATCAACCCATACCTGTGGTTCAACGACCAGGCCGAGGAGGCCGCCAACTTCTACGTCGAGGTGTTCAACAACCGCCCCGGAACGCACGCGGCGTCGAAGGTATTGAACGTTGCACGCTACGGCGAGGCGGGACCGGGCAAGCCCGGAACCGCGATGACCGTGAACTTCGAGCTCGACGGGCTCGAGTTCGTCGCGCTGAACGGCGGGCCGCAGTTCGCGTTCACCGAGGCGATCTCCTTCCTCGTCCCGTGCGAAACGCAAGCGGAAGTCGATCACCTGTGGGACACGTTCACGAAGGACGGCGGCGAGGAGAGTCAGTGCGGATGGCTGGAGGACAAGTACGGACTCTCGTGGCAGATCATCCCGAACCGCTTGATGGAACTGCTCGGAGACCCAGACCCTGGGCGCTCGCAGCGAGCGATGGAGGCGATGCTCAAGATGCAGAAGATCCACATCGCAACGCTGGAGCGTGCCGCGGACGCCGCCTAAGCGTGCGATCGATGAACGGCTTCGAGGACCTGCTGCGTGATCTCGCGCCGCAGGTCCTCGGCGCGTTGGTACGCCGGTACGGTCAGTTCGACGCGGCCGAGGACGCCGTGCAGGAAGCACTCGTCGCGGCGGCGCAGCGCTGGCCGACGAACGGCGTTCCCGATGACCCGCGAGCGTGGCTCTCCACCGTCGCCTCTCGGCGTTTGGTCGACGAGTGGCGGAGCGAGAGCGCGCGACGGCGTCGCGAGCAGAACGTCGCGACGCTCGAGCTTCCCGTGGCCCTATCCGACGCCCCCGCCGAGGACGAGACGCTCACGTTGCTGTTCATGTGCTGCCACCCATCGCTCTCCGCGCCGTCACAGCTCGCGCTGACGTTGCGCGCGGTCGGCGGGCTCACCACCGCCGAGATCGCAAACGCGTTCCTCGTCCCCGAGGCGACGATGGCGCGGCGGATCAGCCGCGCGAAGCAGAGCATCAGGGACGCGGGCTTGCGGTTCGACCTTCCGCCGGAGAGCGAACGGGCCGAGCGGCTCCGCGTGGTCATGCAGGTGCTCTACCTGATCTTCAACGAGGGCTACACGACGAGCGGCGGTCCGGAGCTGCAACGCGGCGACCTCACCGCCGAAGCGATCCGGCTGACGCGGATGCTCCACCGTCTCGTTCCAGGCGAGGCCGAGGTGTCGGGGCTGCTCGCGCTCATGTCGCTCACCGACGCGAGGCGAGACGCGCGAACGGACCAGGACGGCATGATCGTGCCGCTCGCCGAGCAGCGCCGCGACCGTTGGGATCGAACGCAGATCGACGAGGGCGTGGCGCTCCTCAGCCGAACGCTCGGAACGGCGCCGCTCGGGCCGTACCAGGTTCAAGCGGCGATCGCAGCTGTGCACGACGAAGCGGCAGCGGCCGAGGAGACCAACTGGCCGCAGATCCTGGCCCTGTACGAAGTACTCGAACGCGTTTCGCCGGGGCCGATCGTCACGCTGAATCGCGCCGTCGCCCTGGCCATGGTGCACGGACCACGCGCCGGACTCGCGCTGCTGGGAACGCTCGACTCGGACGACCGCATGGCCCACACGCATCGACTCGAGGCCGTGCGAGCGCATCTGCTGGAGATCGCCGGCGACGTCGCTGCGGCGCGCGAGTCGTATCTGGGCGCAGCGAGGATGACCGCAAGCGTTCCAGAACAGCGGTACCTCGCGCTGCGCGCGGCGCGGCTTTCCTAGTCCCCGAACGACCTGCTCGCGGTCACGAGCCCTTCTTCCATAGGTCCCAGCTGTACGCCACGTGCATCCCTGCGCGTTCGTACAAGCGCGTCGCACCGGTTGGGTTCTCGGCGTCGACGCCAAGCTCGCATCGCGCGATGCCGCGTCGCCGAATCTCGGCGAAGGCAGCTCGGAGGAGCGCGAGGCCGATGCCTCGTCGGCGCCACGGCCTCCGCACACCGAGGAGGTTCACCTCCCCCGTGTCTTCCGCTCGCGGCGTAGACGCTGAGCAGCATGCGGCACCGACTATTTCGTCACCGCCGACGGCGACGAACCACAGCGTGGCGTCGAACCGGGCGCCTTCCCCGTCGATGCGAGACCGTTGGAAATGGTCGAACGTCTCCGACCACGAACCCCAGTGATCGGCGAAGGCCTCCGCGATCGCGTCGTAAACGCGGCGTTCATCCGCGGCGCGCTCGAACGTTCGGATCTGGATCCCGTCGGGCGTCGTGCTGCTCCCGAAGGCAGCGGAAAGCTCGATGCGCATCTTCCAGAACGTTCGCTCGTACATGTAGCCGAGCGCCCGAAAGAGTCGCGCGGCGGGCTCATTGCCGGCGAAGCGCGCGACCCACGTAACGACGCCCGACCCTGGCCCGCCTGCTCGCGCGAAGACATCTATCTCGCCGCGCTGGATGAGCCACGCGCTCATGCCCTGCCCCCAGAAACGAGGTCGCACGAAAGCGGTGAGTTGGAACTCGCTCGTGTCCCACTTCTCTACTTGCAGGTAGCCGGCGAACGAACCGGCACCCTCGACGAGGATCACATCCAGCGGCGTTGCATCGTCGCGCGGCATTGTCAGCTCGTCGCGCGTCTCCTCCGTCGTGGTCCAGGGGAATCCCGCTTCGGCTGTCGTGACCTCGTTGATGATCTCGGCGATGGCCGCCGCGTCGTCCGGTGTGGGAGCGCGCACCGTGAAGCCATCGGGGGGTTTCGGTCCGTGTCGCATACAGCAGACACTACCGAGCACGGTCTGCGGCCCAGCAAGGGCTGGCCAGCGCTAGAACGGGACCAAGGCGATCTTGGCCGGCCCGATCTCGTGTCGGTCGTCTCCGACGACGACATCGACGGAGCGGTCCAGGCGACGGTTCCACACAGTCAAAATGAGCTGACCCTCTCGACGGCGAACGTTCGACAGCTCGATGTCGCCGTCGATGGGCAGGAGCGAACCGGACTGCGGTCGATCACCATCGGCGCGCGCAGGCGCAACAACAAGGGCCAGCGCGAACCGCTCCCAGTTGCGCAACAGTCCGTCGTGCTCGGCGTCAGGCCAGACGCCGAGGACGAACTCCGTCTTCCCGATCATCTGCGCGTTCGGCGTGGGCGTTCCCGGGCCGGCCGGCCACGGTCGCGTGGCGAGCTTCTCCTTGCTGATCGCGCCGACGCATCGGAGGAGCGTGACGGCGAGCTCTCGCCCGTCGACGACCTCGTACTCGAACACGCCCTCGCCGAACACGGCCGTCTGCGAAGCCATGACCACGTGCCGCGCCGGCCACGTGGGCGAGGCCGTCTCGATCGAGCTCCCCTCGCCGACGAGCGGACGGTCGACGAGCTCGAATGGAGCACCGGCGACGGCGCGATCGGTCGTGTCTGGCAGTTCGATGTGAAGACGCAGCCGATGGTCCTCCCGTTCGTTCTGGATGACGCCCTCGAGCCGGAAGAACGGCTCATCAGCGCGTCGCGAGACACGCACGTCGACGCGGAGCCCGTCCCATTCGGCCTCGAACGCCCGGCCCTCGACCACGACGCTGGTCGGCGGTGACCGACGATGATCCCTTTCGGCGGGACACCAGTTGTAGAGGTCTCCGACGTCCGGCTCGTCGAACAACCGCACCGGCGTTCCGTCCACGGACACTCCGGAGCCGTCCGCGAGCGGTTCGAGGGAGATGCCCGCGAACGGCAACCCGGGGGCGCGATCTGTGACCGCGTACCCGAACGGCGGTACGCCGTCCCGCTCGAACGGCGACGGGTTGAACCGGATCACGCCGGAACCGCTCACCTCCTTGCCCAGCGCGGAGAGCGCTCGTTCGACGATCGACTCCCCGATCTCACGCGCTTCGGCGAACCTCGCGTCGACGTCGATTGCCACCTGATCGTGCGAGCACCCGCACGCCGAGTCGTGCGCGCCGTTCCACAGCAGGAGCGTCCACGCTCGTCGCAGCTCGTCCTCGGGCCACTCGAAACCGGGAACGAGCGCCGCCAGCGGCTCGGCGTAGCGCTCGATCAGTGCTTCGACGCGTCCGCGCTCACGCTTCTGCTGCACGCGGGCGGAGTACACGTTCGGCAGCAGGTGCGCCCGAGCGCTCGAGCGGAGCTCACCTCGCCAGACGGGGAGCTCGTCGGTCCACGTCAGCGCGCCGACGTGCTCAGCGATGCCGGCGATCGCCACGTCGAGCTCGCCGGGTAGCTCGGCGGTCGCGAGCCGATCCGGCATCGTGGGGTCCGGACCCGAGTGGTCGTAGCCGACCATCAGCACGACGCGCCGATCGCGCGAGTACGGCAACAGCCGTTCGACCTCGCCGCGCATGACGTTGGCGAGGGGCTCCTCGTCGCGCATCAGCTTCCACCCGCTCGAGTACCCGACCGGCAGCGACTCGGTCAGGACCTCGCTTCCGTCCGGCGACTGCCACCGGAACGTCGACGTCGGGATGGAGCTCGGCACGCCTCGCCACACCATCGCGCGGTCGACGCCCGCCAATCGCAGGATCTGCGGCATCTGCCCGATGTGGCCGAACTGATCGGGCATGTAGCCGACCTCGAGCGCCCGACCGAGCTCGCGAGCGCGTTCGAGTCCCATCTCCAGGTTGCGGATGTGCGACTCGCCCGAGGTGAGGAACTCATCCATCTGCGCGACCCACGGTCCCGCCGACAAGCGACCGTCGCGAACGTGCGCAGCGAGCTCGTCGGTGCGCTCCGGACGACGTTCCAGATAGTCGTCGATCATCGCCGTCTGTCCGTCGAGGTGGAAGTGCGGGAACCCGTCGGCGGCGAGGTCGAGCAACGTGTCCATCATCTGCTCGAGCCGCTCCGAGAAAACCGCGAACGGCTCGTACCACTCCCGGTCCCAGTGCGTGTGCGGAACGAGCGTCACACGCACGGGTTCGGCAGTCACGTTGGACCTTCCTCGAGGATCCGCCGAAGGACCGGCAGCACGAGCCGATCTTTCTCGCGATCAGCCGCCTCCTTCGAACGGATGACATCGGCGAGCGAAGCGATAGCGGTCTCGACACCGAGGATCGTGAGGTGCACAGCATCACGTGACAGGTCGTCGTAGCCCGTCGTGCCCGCGGGGACGAACGTGATGTCGAGCCGGCCGTGGTCGGTCACCAGGTTCCAGACGTTGTTCTCGGTCAGCGATCTCCTGTCGTGGCCGAACGGGACGCCCTCGGGTTCACTGACGGTCCAGATCTTCGCGTTCATCGCGCGCAACGCGTCCGAGAGACGGCGCACGTTCTCCTCGGAGCGATCCGGCACGACGTCGACATCCACCGTGACGTAGGGCGAGCCATGGATCACCGCGGCAAACCCCCCGACGACAACGTACCGAACGCCGTGGTCCCGGAGGACCGACAACATGCGTTCGGGGGCGAGCTCAGGCTCCGGCACGGGCCCGCTCCAGCGCAGCACGACCTGCCCGCGCGAACCGGAGCGCTGCTTGGTGCTGGCGGACGCGGGCGTCAACGTCGAGCGCAAGGTTTGCGAGCGCTCCATGCCAGTCGGAGTCGTCCGCTGGCGTGATCGAGGCGACGAGGTCCAGATCGCACGCTCGAACGAGGTCGACGACCCGCTCGAACGACGGCGCCGTGGCCCCGACCTCGATTCTCGCGATCTGCGGCTGGCTCAGGCCGGCCCTGGTCGCCAGCTGACGCTGCGTCAGCCCTGCCCTCCTCCTCGCCTGCAGCACGAACTGTCCACCCGTCACAGCCAACCAATCCGATGCACATGTCGTATCATGCAATGCATAGAATACATCAAGATGATACATCCCTCGCGTCGGGCGGTCGAACGGCTCGCCGAGCGGCGGCCCTTGAAGGCCGCCTATTCCGCCGCCGCTGCGAGCAGCTCGGCGACCTTCCGGACCGATACCTTGAACTCCGCAGGCTTTCGGACCGTGAACCGCCAGCCGAACACCGCAAGCCAGCGCGCGGCCGCATCGAGGTCGTCCGAACGGATCCGCAACAACACACCGCCCTCGGTCTCCTGAGGGTCGCCGACGGTGCGCGGGATCCGTTGCCTCGCCTCCTGGATCGTCGTGTCGAACACCACTTCGACCTCCTGCCCCCACGGGATCTGCGCGATCGACCTCGCGACGTGGTCCGGCGCGTCGAATCCCTCCGGGACCACCGCCCGCTCCCGACGCATCTCCGCGCGGACGATCCGATCGATACGGAACGTTCGGATCTCGCCCGACCGGTCGTCGTGGCCGACCACGTACCAGCGGGCGAAGTGGAAGACGATGCCGTAGGCGGCGACGGTTCGGTCCGACTCCTCACGTCCCGGCGTCGCGTAACGGATCAGCACCTTCCGCCGCGCTCGGATCGACGACGCCAGCGTCAGGACAACTTCCGTGGCCGGCGGTTGTGGTTCGCGCGGTTTCCAGGTGAGTCCGAGACTTCCCTCCAGGGCGCCGACGCGATCGCGGAGCTCGGTCGGAAGGACGCGGAGGATCTTGGCGAGCGCTTCGTCATTGGCCGGCTCGTCGATCGAGATGCCCGTTCGCTTGCTGAGAACCAGCCCGAGGACCACGGCGGTGGCCTCGGCGTCGGTGAGCATCAGCGGCGGGAGCTTGAACCCCGGACGAAGCCGGTATCCACCGTATGGGCCGCGCTCGGCTTCCACCGGGATGCCCAGCTCCACGAGCTTCACGGCGTAGCGCCGCACCGTCCGCGGATCCACCTCGAGCCGGTCGGCGAGCTCGCGGCCGCTCACACGTCCGCGGGCCTCGAGCAGCTCCAGCATCGCGAGCAGCCGGGTGGCCGGGCGCGAGCCGCCGTACACCGTCACGTTTGATCCTCTCGTGCGCGTCATGAACGTTGGGAAGATATCTCGGGATCAGGACCGAAAGCGTCCACATTCCCTTCTACGGTCCGTGCCGATGTGGCGGGATCCTTTTCGGTCCGGTGAGTTCCGGGACGGATCCCTGTCTGAGGGACTAAGCGGCGTCGCGCGCGGCGTTGCAACCGAAGAGAGCGAAGGAGGGGTTCCGTGACATCAGCCATCGAAGCCGAAGGTCTGGTCAAGGACTTCGGAAAGGTTCGCGCACTCGACGGGATCGACATGGTCGCCCGCGAGGGAAGCGTGTTCGGTCTGCTCGGTCCGAACGGAGCCGGCAAGACCACCGCGATCAGGGTGCTGTCGACGCTGCTCCAACCGACGGCCGGACGGGCCTCGGTCGGCGGTTACGACGTGGTGCGTCAACCGCGCGAGGTGCGGAGGCTGATCGGGCTCACCGGTCAGTACGCGGCGGTCGATGAGCTGCTGTCCGGCCAAGAGAACCTGTACATGATCGGGCGGCTGCTCGGACTGTCGACGCGAGACGCTCGAGCGCGCGGGAAGGAGCTGCTCGATGCGTTCGATCTGTCCGACGCGGCCGGCAAGTACGTGAAGCAGTACTCGGGTGGCATGCGGCGTCGGCTCGACCTGGCGGCAAGCCTCGTCGGGCGTCCCCATTTCCTGTACCTGGACGAGCCGACGACGGGACTCGATCCGCGGAGCCGGCTGGAGCTGTGGGGGATGATCCGCACGCTCGTCGCCCAAGGGACGACCGTGCTCCTCACCACGCAGTACCTCGAGGAGGCGGACCGGCTCGCGGACGAGATCGTCGTCATCGACAAGGGCCGCGTGATCGCTGCCGGAACGCCGGCGCAGCTGAAGATGCGCATCGCCGGGCAGGTACTCGAAGCGCGCCCGGTCGATCCGGCCGACCTCGCCGCCGTGGAGAAGATCCTGTCGTCGTTCGCCGTGGGTGACGAAGCCGCGTACAACGACGGACAGCTGGTGACGGTGTCGATCGCGGAGCGCTCCGCGCTCGGGCAAGCCGTTCGGCGGCTCGACGAGGAGGGCATCGTCGTGGAGGACCTGTCGCTGCGACGTCCCAGCCTTGACGAGGTGTTCCTGGCCATCACCGGACACCTGGCCGAGGACGAGCGCGATCCGCGCGATGACGACCACGAAAGGAGCACGACATGAGCGCCGTTTCCGTTGCCCTCCCGTCGACCGGGCGGACGAGCGCGCTTCGCAACACGCTGACGATTGCTCGCCGCAACCTCCTGCACATCAAGGCCACGCCCGAGCAGCTCGTCGAGATGACCATCCAGCCGCTGATGTTCCTGGCGCTGTTCGTCTACGTGTTCGGCGGCGCGATCGCCAGCTCGAGTCGCGAGTACCTGCAGTTTGCGCTCCCGGGGATCATCGTCCAGGGTCTCGCCTTCCTCCCGTTCACCACGGCGATCGCTCTGAACGTGGACTTCCAGCGTGGCGTCATCGACCGGTTCCGGTCGCTCCCCATCAGCCGGTCGGCCGTCATCGGGGGGCGGATCCTCGCGGACAGTGCCCGCATCGTGTGGAGCGTCGTGATCATCACGGCGTTCGCGACGCTGCTCGGGTTCCGGTTCGGAGGCGGGTTCGCCGGCGCGGTGGGTGCATTCGCCCTGGCCATCGCGTTCGGGATCACGATGTGCTGGCCGATGGCGTTCATCGGGATCACCGCCCGGACGACCGAGTCGGTGAACACGTGGGGCTTCATGATCATCCTGCCTCTCTCGTTCGCCAGCACTGCATTCGTGCGCGTCGAGACGATGCCGGGGTGGCTCCAGGCGTTCGTGAAGGCCAACCCGCTGACGTCGGTGATCGACGCGGTACGGGGCCTCATGCTCGGCGGTCTCCCCGTGGCGCGGCCGGTGATCCAGGCGGTGTTGTGGATGGCCGCGCTCACGGCGGTGTTCGCGCCGCTGGCCATCCTCCGGTACCGCCGGCGCGTCTAGTTCAGTTGCCTCGAGGTCGCGGGCCGGGCGACGTGCTCGGCCCGCGCGCGCTGAACCGCGCGCTGCTCGACCGGCAGATGCTGTTGCGCCGCCGTCGGATCCGGTCGCTCGACGCCGTCGAACGTCTCGTTGCGTTGCAGGCGCAGGTTCCTCGAGACCCCTACGTCGCGTTGTGGACGCGCGTCGACGGCTTCCGCGCCGAAACCCTGTCGGACGCAATGGCGGATCGTCGCGCCGTGCGGATGACGCTGCTCCGGGGGACGCTGCACACCGTCACCGCGCGAGATGCGCTGGCGCTTCGATCGCTCATCCAGCCGGCGATCGAGAAGGTCGTCTTCGGCTCGAGCCCACTGAGAACGCTCCTCCGGGCAGGGATGGATCTCGACGAGGGCGTCGGGTTCATGAACACGCTGCTCCAGGAGTCACCGAAGACGCGGGCCGAGCTCGTGCAAGCGATCGCGGAGCGGTGGCCGGACGTCGACTCAGATTCGCTCGGCTACGCGATGTACGTCATCCCCACGGTTCAGACGACACCGCGGGGACTGTGGAACCGGAGCGGCGCATCGAGGTTCACGACGGTCGAGGCCTGGTTGGGTCGTCCGGTCGACGAGCGCAGCGACCTCGACGCGTTGATCCGGCGGTATCTGGCGGCATTCGGGCCCGCCACCGTGGCGGATGCGCAGTACTGGTCCGGATTGACCCGACTCGGCGTCGCGTTCGAGCAGATGCGGTCGTCGCTTCGGACCTTCGTCGACGAGAACGGCCGTGAGCTGTTCGACCTTCCGAGCGCTCGGCGACCGAACGTCGACACACCGGCTCCCGTGCGGTTCCTCCCCGAATACGACAACGTGGTGATCGGCCACAAGGACCGGACCCGGATCGTCGGGCCGGGAACCGCCCGCTGGACGGAGGTCGGATGGGGCATCGTCCTCGTCGGCGGGCTCACCTCAGCGCGATGGATCCTCGAGCGGGAACGCGATGCGGCGACGCTTCGCATCGAGCCGTTCCGCCGGCTCACACGCGGTGAACGCGCCGAGGTCGCGGACGAGGGCGACCGGCTCGCGGGGTTCCTCACCGACGGCCAGCGGACGCATGACGTTCGCATCGCTGCGCCGGCCTAGCGGCTCCGGCTATCGTGCTCCGTCATGGAAACCTGGGATGCTCTTCGAGCACGCCGGAACGTGCGACGGTACGCGGACCGCGCGATCGAGGAGAAGGACCTCGACCGCATCCTCGAGGCAGCGCGCCGAGCGCCGTCGTCGATGAACGGACAGCCGTGGGACTTCGTCGTCGTCACCGACCGCGAGCGGCTGCAGCAACTTGCCGACATCTGGAAGTACGCATCGCACGTCGCTTACTCGGCGGCGACCGTGGCGCTCGTCGTGCCGGTGACCGAGCCGGGCGAGGACCGCGACCTCATCAACTACGACCTCGGCCAGGCGACGATGTCGATCATGCTCGCCGCGGCTGATCTGGGGATCGGGAGCGGCCACGCGTCCGTCGGCGATCAGGACCTGGCCCGGCGGATCCTCGACCTTCCGGCCGATCGGGAGTGCCCGGTGCTCGTGGCGCTGGGCTACCCGGACGACCGGCCGCTCAGCCCGATCTCTCGGCCGAACCGGCGCGCCACCGTTGACGTCGTGCACAAGGAGACGTGGTAGAGGCGGTTGACTTAAGACCTTCCGCGGGCGGGGCCGTCACAACACTCGTAAGCTCCGGGCCGTGACGAGCTTCGCAACGCCCGAGGACGAATGGCGGGAGTTCCTTCGAGGAACCCATCCGCACCTCCAGCACAAAAGTCCTCTTCGATTCATGCCGTCGAATCCCCGATGCAAGCTCTGCAAGGCGCCGTTCAGCGCGCCGGGCGCGCTCATCCTTCGCCGGTACGGCTTCACCCCGTGGGAGAAGAACCCGAACATCTGCGGCCGGTGTTTCCGCGGTATCGCGACTCAGGCGAAGGCGTGTCCGGCCCCAGACGACGCGAGCGACGTCCGGGGCGCAGACGTCGAGGTGTCGATGTTGTTCGCCGACGTCCGCGGGTCGAGCAAGCTCGCGCGAGAGATGCCCGTGTTCGAGTTCACACGTCTGATGAATCGCTTCTACAAGGTGTCGCGGGAAGTGCTCGTCGAGCACGACGCGATCATCGAGAAGTTCGTGGGCGATGCGGTCGTCGGCTTGTTCGTGCCGTTCCTCGCCGGTGGTGACCACGCACGGAAGGCGTTCGAAGCCGCCGATGCGCTGCTTCGGGCGACCGGACACGGCTCGGCCGATGCGCCGTGGGTCCCGCTCGGAGCCGGCGTCCACACTGGGACGGCCTTCGTGGGGATCGTCGGCTCCGCAAACGCGAGCGACTTCACGGCGCTCGGCGACCCGGTGAACATCGCCGCACACCTGGCATCGCAGGCGGCGATCGGAGAGATCCTCATCACGACGGAAGCGGCCGCGGCGGCATCACTTCCCGGCGATGGATTCGAGCGCCGGAGCGTTTTGCTGAAGGGTCACCCGATGGACGCGCTCGTCGTTGGTCCGACCGCCGAAGTGCCGTAGCTCACTCGCCGGACTCCAGACCGCGTTCGGCAAGGCGGTACGCGAGGACGCGCATCACGCCCATCGCGACGGTCGGACGCTCCCTGAGCATGCTCTCGAACTCCCGGTGTCGCAGGCGGATCGTTCGGACGGGTCCGTCTGCGACGAGCGTCGCCACTCGCGGCGTCTGCGTGATGATGGACATCTCGCCGACCACATCGCCGGCCATCCGCCGCGCGAGCTCGCGCTCGGATCCTTCGCGGTCCTTGACTACACGGATCGTGCCGTCGACGATGATGTAGAGGTCCTCGCCGAGCTCTCCCTCGGCCGCAATAACCTCGCTGTCGGCGTAGCCCCGTTCTTCAGCCAGCCGCGCGACGCGTTCGAGATCCGAAGGAGCGAGGTCCGCGAAGAGCGTCACCTTGCGCAGGAACAGGACGCGCTCGATGATCGAGATCGCGGCAACGGGCTCCGGCATCGTTCGACCTCCTTCGCGCGCGACACGGACGTGCTCGGCGCATCGTCTGATGAACTCGTCCTCGTCGTCGAGCGCACGTGAAAGCCCGCCACTGCTCCGGTGACCGGTACCGGGCGATTCCCACAGGGCGATCAGTGGTCGGACCAGCGCCGGATCGGCCGCGGCGCTCTCGAGGGTCTCGAGCGCGTTCGCCACCTGGCCCGGCCTGCCGTCGAGATTCTCGATCGCCGTCTCCATCTCGGCGCGGCTGCGTGCGACGAGCGTCGCCCCCCACAGTCCCGCGCGTGCGACACGCCTGCCACGGTCGAGCACGGCGTCGCGTAGGAGTCGACCGGCCTCGTCCGCGTCGGAGATGGAGGCGGCGAGCTCGCGGTCCGCGGACGAGTGCGCCGCGAGCCGACGGACGAACTCCTGCGTTCGATCGTCGCCCTTCGGCATCGCACGAACGGCCTCGATGGCTCCATCAGCCGTTCGCTGATCCTCGAGCGCTGCGAGGACCCGGTCGAACGCGGGACCTTCCGCCGACCCGAGCGCCCGCCCCGCTGCGCGTCGAACGATCGGGCTCGGGTCGCCGATCGCTGCGAGAGCGTGATCGACTACGAGGGACGGCGCTGCATCGGCCAGCACGTCGAGCGCGGCGGCACGTACCTCCTCGTCCGGGTCGGACAGGCGCTCCACCGCGAGCGTCGCGGCGCGGTCGGCCGGCGCGAGAGCTAGCTGCTCGGTGGCGGCATGACGAGTGGCGGCATCCGGATTGGAGAGCAGTTCGGCCAGGCGCGTCTCGGAACGCGGCTCGTCGCGGAGGTCGAGCGCGCGCACGGCCGCCGCGGCCGCCACCGCCGCGTCGGCGTCGCCGATCATCGAGACGAGCGCTTCCCGGCCAGAAGAAGTCGAAGACTCGAGCGCACGTACCGCGGCGAGGCGAACGATGGGGTCGTCGTCCCCAACGCCGTCGAGGACGGCGTCGTGGCGGACGTCCACGGGGAGATCCGCGATGGCTTGATAGGCGAGCCGGCGTTCGCGCATATCCGCCGAGTGCAGCGCGCCCTCCAGCACCCGCGCCGCGTCGGCGTCCACGTCGAGCGGGACCGGCCCGCTGCGCGCTGACGGTTCGAACACCTGAGGACGACCCGCGCGGAGCGCGTCGCCGAGCGCGCCCGCATACGACCGGCGGATGGCGACGGTAGCGATCGTCGTGGCGATCGCGGCGATGAGTCCGATCAGCGCGAACTGCCGAGGCGTGAGCGCGTTCTCGCCGACGAGCGCCACGACGCCCGCGATCACCGTCCCCACCTGCGTCGGTCCGCCGTTGAGGAACGCCCGCGTCTGGTCGCGAGTGGACTCGGGGATGACGTTGTTCAGCGTCTCCCAGGCCGGCGAGGCGACGCCCTGCAACCACAAACCAATCACGAACCGCAGCGCAACGAGGGTCACGAACCCGGACGAGATCAGCAGTACGCCGAAGGCGCCCGTGTACAGCACCGGCAACACGATCACCATCGCGGCCACGCCGAACCAAGCGATCAGACGGTTGGCCCCAAACATCGACGCGACGAACGCAGCGCCCGTGACCCCCGCCCAGAACAGCCCGAAGAAGCCGGCGAGGTCGTCGGCGTCGCGGAACCGCTCCGCCGCAGCGCGGGCGTACGGCAGATACAGGGAGTAGTACAGGACCGAGAACAGCACCGCGGCAACCGTCATCCACACGAGCAGGCGAGATCGACGGACGAATACGAACGCAGACGTCAGGTCCCCCAAGGCAGATCGCCGGCGTTCGGTCCGGCGTCTCGGAGGTCCGGCCGGGGGCGGGCCCAGTATCGAACGGGACACCAGGAACGCGACGACGAGTCCTCCGGTCCACACGAGTGGCAGGTTCGTGGCGCCGAGCGCGGCGGCGATCGGCTTCGTCACCAAACCCCCGATCACCGACCCGAGGATCCCGCCGGCCGCGAAGATCGGGAACAGCCGCTTCGCCTGACGCGTATCGACGACCATGCCGGCGATTCCCCAGACCGCGATGCTGACGACGAGCGTCGCGATCGCGACCGTGATCCACAGAGCCGTGTAGATCCAGTCGGCGCCTGACGCCAGCGCGGCCCGCTCGGCTCCCAAGACCGCGGCGAGCGAGAGCGGCGCCGCGAGGTAGGCACGGCGATGCCCGATCCGCGCCAGCGTGCCGGTGAGGGCCAGCATGACGACGAACGTCGTGCCCCCTTGGAGCAGGTAGACGTAGGGCAGCGAATCTGCGCCGACATGTTCGAAGAACAATGCGCTGATCCCGCTCTCGCCGATCGAGAGCGACGCCGTCGACACGAACGCCAGTCCGACCATCAATGCGGTGATTCGGCCCTCGCCGGGTCGGACGCGCAGCACACGAGCGACGAAGGCCATGGAGGGAATGTCTACTCGTTTAAGGGGTCATGTGCCGACCGCACGGAAGATCGTCACGGGTCTTGCGATGCCCTTGAGGTCGAACTCACCCACCTCGTGCAGCGCGAACCCGTCCGACTCGACGTTCCGGGCCAGATCCTCGCCGACGAAGACGTCGCCGGCATTCGCTTTCGCGGCGATACGCGCGGCGATGTTCACCGTGCGGCCGAAGTAGTCACCTTCGTCGTAGATCATCGGCCCGGCGTTCACGCCGATGTGCGCGGGCGGAAGGCCACGCGGCTGGACGCCGCCCACGATGTCGAGGGACGCGCGCACCGCGTCGGCCGGATCGCGGAAGTGGAAGTGCACGCCGTCGCCGAGCATCTTGACCACGTCGCCGCGGTGAGCGGCCGCCACCTCGTTGACGAACTGGGCGAGCTCGAGCGACACGGCGGCGGCCCGTTCGTCGCCCGCCTCCTCGGTCAGTCGCGTGTAGCCCGTGAGATCGGCGAACGCCGCGGCCTCGTCGCCGCGTGGGGGTCGCACGCGTACGCCGGCCTCGTCGAGGGCGGCCTCGACGTGCTCGAACTGATGCTCCGTGAGGAAGACCTCGGCGTGGCGCCGGGTAAGCCAGCCGAGCATCTGTTCACCGGAGTGGCCCATGCGCAACCCGACGTCGCGGATGGCCGCCTCGAACGCCTCGTTGTCGCGCAGGCCGCGACGCCTGAACCGCTCCTCGACCGTGTTGTGGAAGTAGTGGTCTTGGAACTGTGCCACCCGCCTGGCGCTGTCGCCCCACACGCGGACCGCGCGAAGGACCTCCCCCTCGTCGAGTCCCGCGCCGAAGAGCACGGGGATCGCCTTCAGCATCGGGAGATCTTCTTCCCGGACGCGTTCGTCCGGCTCGGGTCGCGGGAGTCCGAACGCGACATAGATCCGCTGGATCGTCTCCACGGCGATCCCTGTATCGATGGCGAGTCGCTCGAACCTGACGTCCGAGCGGGGAAACCTCCTGCCCGCGCTCTCGAGGTAGCCGAGCGTGAGATGACCAGACCCGAGCGCCGCCGCGAGGGTCTCGGGGTCGATGCCTTTGGCTTCGAGGTCGCGGACCACTCGAACGCGCATGACGTCTCGCCTTCGGAACGCTCCATCCTCGAGCGAGAGGATCCCGAGGCCAACGAGCCGCCGGATCGTCTCGATGCTCGCGCCGGCGCGCTCGGCCAGCTCGTCCTCCGTGATGGAGTCGCGTCCGGCGCTCAACGATCCTCAGGCCGCGTACGAAGCAGGGTCCGAGACGAACGAGTCGCGGCACGCCTCCGAGCAGAAGAAGTACGTCCGTCCCTCGTACTCGGCGGTCGCCGCAGCGTCGTCCTCGTCGATTCGCATCCCGCACACGGGATCTGTGACCATCGCCACGGAGTCTCCTCGGGCCAGGTGGTGTCTGCGATGCTACCCACGTGGACGAATCCATCCACATCGCGCTGCGGGACGTGATCCCGGACGACCTGCCGGTCTTCTTCGAGCATCAGCGCGAGCCGGAGGCGAACGAGATGGCCGCGTTCCCGCCACGCGAGCGCGACGCGTTCACGGCGCACTGGGACAAGATCCTTCCGGATGACACCAAGATCACGAAGACCGTGTTGGCCGACGGCCGCGTCGCAGGCAACATCGGGAGCTGGGAGGAACACGACCGCCGCGAGGTCGGCTACTGGATCGGCAAGGAGTTCTGGGGCCGGGGCGTAGCCACGGCGGCGTTGCGCCTGTTCCTCGACCTCGTCACGACGCGGCCGCTGTACGCGTACGCGGCGAAACGCAACGTAGCGTCGATCCGCGTCCTCGAGAAGTGCGGGTTCACCCCCGCACCGATCGAAGACGGGGACGACGACGAGGTCCTGTTGAAGCTCGAGGCGTGACGATCAGCCGAGCGCTTCGTGGCGCTCGCGTTCGTCCTCTCGCACGTCGACCCGGTCGGGCGCCTCGTCGCGCGGCCCCTCGCGGAGGCCCTGGTTCTCGCGTTCGAGCGTCCGTACCCGACGACGAAGCGTGCGGCGACGGTCGTGGCTCCCTCGCGCAATGGCGAAACCAAGGAATACGAACGCGATCGCGAGCGCGCCGATGACGGCGGCCGCGACCACGAGCTGTGTCTCCCCGAGCGTGAACGTCCCGCCAAACAGCTCGAACGTGCGTTCCGGCGAGCCGACGACGTCGTTCTCGATGGCGAAGTCGACGACCACACCCGTGATGAGCAAGCCAATCAGAACGAATACGAGACCCATGAACGCACCTCCCTCTGCCGGTGGGGCGTACCCGCAGCGCGAACGGCTGAAACGCCCGCGTCGGGTCCGCTAGATCCGAAGCGGCTTGGGGCGCGCCATCACGACGTCCGGGTCGGTCCAGTCTGCGCCGGGAACGTCGACGTACAGCTCGATCTCGTTCCCGTCGGGATCCGCGATGTACACGCTGTGGGTCATGCCGTGGTCAGCGCTCCCGCCGACGGCAACGCCGGCGCCCTCGAGCTTTCGAAGCATGGCGACGAGGTCCTCGTCGCTGTCGCCGACCTTGAGGCCGAAGTGGTACAGCCCGACGCGTCGTCCCGGCGGGATCGGCGCCGCGTCGGCTCCGACCTCGATCAGCAACAGCTCGTGGTGCGTCCTGCCGCCAGAGAACATCGCCCCGGGGAAACCGATGGCGCCTGTCTGTTCAGCGAAGATTTGCCGCCAGCCGAGAGCGTCGCGGTAGAAGCGGATCGATCGCTCGAGATCACGCACGTACAGGACGACGTGACCGAGCTCCTTCACACCAGGTTCGTTCGACATGGCGCCAGGCTAGCCGCTCCGGGGCCTATGCCCGAACGAGCCGGTAGACCTGGCCGGACAACGAGAGGACGTAGAGCTCGCCGTCGGCGTCCTCACCGAACGACGAGAGGTTCTGAACGACCGGGCCGAGATCTCGGTGCTCCACGGCTCGGCCGTTTCGCACGGTAAAGGCTTGGAGACGACCGTTGCAGAAGTCGCCGAACACATATGCGCCGGCGAGCTCGGGGATGTCGGTGCCGCGGTAGACGTAGCCACCGGTCACCGCGCAGCCATCCGACGTCGGGTACTCGAAGATCGGCGGAACGGTGTCGTCGGGCGGCTCGGCGCCCTCGAACGCGAGTGTGCCCTCCAGTCGGTTCCATCCGAAGTTCAATCCGCCGGGCGACCCCGCGGGTTCGAGATCGATCTCCTCACGCGATCCCTGTCCGACGTCGCCGATCCACAGGTCGCCGGTTTCGCGGTCGAACGAGTACCTCCAGGGGTTCCGAAGTCCGTATGCCCAGATCTCCGGGCGCGCGTCGTCCCGGCCGACGAACGGATTGTCACGCGGCACGCCGTACGGTGCGTCGCCGGATGGGCTCGGAGAGATCCGGAGCATCTTGCCGAGCAGCGTCGAGAGCGACTGGCCGTTGCCGAGCGGGTCTCCCCCGCTCCCGCCGTCGCCGAGTCCGATGTACAGGTGGCCGTCCGGACCGAACGCCAGGTTGCCGCCGTTGTGGTTCGAGAACGGTTGCTCCACGAACAGCACCTCTCGTCGCGAGCCCTCGTCGGCGCCGTCCTCGTCGAACGCGAACTCCGTCACGTGCGTGTGGCCCGCGGTGTCTGTGTAGTTGATGTACAGGAACTCGCCGTCCGGCGAGAATGCGATGCCGAGGAGCCCTTGCTCGCCCCCCAGCGATACCTCGCCGGTGATGTCCAGGACGACGCGCGGCTCGGCGCCGTCGGCGTCGAGCGCGACGACCCGCCCGATCTTCTGGGCGATGTAGAGCGCCGGATCTTCCTCGCGGAACGCAAGCGCGAGCGGCTGCGCCAGCACGGCGACCTGCTCGAGCTCGACGCGGGCGTCGCGCGGAGTTTCCGTTTCGGAAGCGCATGCCGCGGCCAGCAGACAGGTCGTTACGAAGAGGACGGCGCGGGCACTTCGCACACGACGAGGCTATCGGCAGCCGGAGGGCGCTACTGGTCCTCCCGCGCGCGACGGATCCCGTTCGCCACGGCGAACACCAACAGGCCCACGACGACCCCCACCGCGGCGGCCGAGGCGATCCACGGGCCCGCCCCGCTCGAAGCGGTGTCCGACCCTCCGCCGGCCAGCTCCGCGGAGATCACCGGCCCATCGGCCGTCGTCGTCTCGACTGCCCCACCTGTGCCCTCGCCGACGACGACCACGCCGACCATCCCCACGTGCCACGTGCACACGTACGGGTACACGCCGGGCTCGGCGAACTCGTACGTCGCCTCGACGTTCCGCTTCAAGGTGTCGTAGCTCCCCCAGATCCCGTTCGCTCCGAGCACGGTGTGTGGCGACCGGTCGAGATTCGTGAACGTGATCGTGTCGCCCGGCTCCGCGCGAAGGATCGTCGGCGTGAAGCAGTAGTCGCTGATCTCGACCTCGGTGCCCGACTCGTCTGTGACCGGTCCGCCGCAGCCGCCACCGCCGCTCGCACCGGCGACACCCGGCACGAGCGCGAATCCCGCGACGACGCCGAACGCGAACACCAAGGACACCGTTCGGCGGAACGTGCGCGCTCGCATGGGCAACCTCCCTCTTCCGTACCGAGGAGATGACCTTCCGAGGAGATGACCGGACCGAGCCGCCGATGGTTCCGGACGGATATGACTAGTCGGTCGGCGCGAAGTGGCGCCGGCACCGTGCCTGGTACTTCTCGCTCCCGCCGACGTGCTCGGCGACGAGATCGGTGTCGCCCGCGACGGCGCCCCCGACGCGTTGATGGAACACGGCGTCGGCTCCGCACACGGTGCAGATCGCCGTAAGCTTGTCGACGCTCTCCGCCACGGCCATGAGCGACGGCAGCGGCTCGAACGGCTGGCCGGCGAACGTCACATCAAGGCCCGCGATCACCACGACGATGCCCCGTCGAGCGAGCTCCTCCGCGACGGGAACCAGCTCGGCTCCGAAGAAGTGCGCCTCGTCGATCGCGACGAGGTCGACGAGGGCGTCGGCGTCGCGAGCGATCGCAGACGCCGAAGAGACCGCTCGCGACGGGAAGTCGAGGCCCGCGTGCGACGCGATCCGTCCCTGTCCACGTGTATCCAGCTCATGAGTGAACACCTCGACCCGGCGACCGGCGATCACGGCGCGGCGAACGCGACGGAGCAGCTCCTCCGTCTTGCCGGCGAACATCGGGCCGGCGATCACCTCGAGCCGGCCTGCTCGTTCCTCCACCTGTGCATCATGCCCTTCTCCATGCGCGCCGACCCGGTTCGAGCACCGTTCCGTCGCGCCCGAGTGGCCGTCACGACGACGTTCGCGGTGCACGCCGTCGTCGCCGGCAGCCTCGGGCCGTGGATCCCGCGGCTGAAGGCGCGATCCGATCTCGACGCGGCCGGCCTCGGCCTCGCCCTCACCGGGTTCGCCGCCGGACTTGTTGTCGGAACGCGGTTGGCCGCGCCCGCGATGCGCCGCGCCGGCGGCAGGACTACCGTTCGCGTCGGCGTTCCGTTGCTTGCGGCCGCGTTCGCGCTGCTTCCCCTTGCGCGGGGCCTCCCCTCGCTGTTCGCCGCGTTCTCGGCGCTCGGGCTCGTCAGCGGCCTGCTCGATGTGGCCATGAACGCGGAGGCCGTCGACGTCGAGCGTCGGTACGGACGACGCGTGATGTCGGCGATGCACGGCACGTGGAGCGTGTCGATGCTCGGCGGCGCCGCGTTGGCCTCGGTGTCCGTCGCCGCCGGACTCGACATCGTCGTGTACTTCGCGGCCGTGGCCGCCCTCCTCGCTGGGGCAAGCCTCCCGATCCTTCAATGGCTCCTGTCGCCGCTCGAGGTGCGTGATGAGTTCACCGGTGACGAGGTCACCCCCGATCGAGGCGGGCGCGTCCCGCGCGTCGTGCTGCTGTGCTTGATCGCGTTCGTCGCGTTCATGACCGAGGGCATCGCTGCCGAGTGGAGCGCCGTTTACCTGAACGAGTCAGTCGGCACCACCGTGGGGACGGCCGGACTCGGCGTGGTCTCGTTCGCCGCTGGAATGGCGATTTCTCGGTTCGTCATCGACCGAGCCCTGGATCGGTTCGAGGCGTCGGTGGTGGTTCGCCTCGGCGAGGGCGTCGGCGCCACCGCACTCGGAACGGCTCTGGTCGTGAACACTGCCTGGGTGTCGATCCCCGCGTTCTTCCTGCTCGGGCTCGGCATCGGGCCTGCGGTACCGCTGGCCTTTCGCGCCGCCGGGCGTCTGAGGCTCGACGGCGCTCGAAGCGGGCTCGGCATCGTTCTGACCGCCGGGTACCTCGGCTCCATCCTCGGACCGATCGTCGTCGGGTTCACCGCGGACCGGGTCGGCTATCGGGCCGCGTTCGTCATCCCGGTGTTCGCGTGCGTCATCGTCGCTGCCGTGGCCGGCGCGGTCCGCGAGAGCGGTCGGACCGCCCCGACGACTAGCTCTGCATGATCGGCGACGGCGGCGGAGGCGGCGGGGCCGCGGGTTCGTACGCCATGGCCGTCGACGATCTGCTGCGTGCCGCGACGGCCAGGATGCCAAGTCCCACGACCGAAGCGACGAGCCACGTCACCCCACCGAGGATCGGAACGAGCGCGATCAATCGAAGGATCCCCAGTCCCGCCAGGAACGCCGGAAGCGCCGACTTCGACCGCTTCACGAGCATCCGCCCGAGCGCCTGGGCCCCCGCGACGTAGCCAACGGTATAGAGGAGCGCCAGCGCGAGCAGCACGAACAACCCGAGTGGGATCCCGACGATCGTCACGAGCAACAGCACCGCGACGATCGGGATGAGGAAGAACAAAGCGATCCCGAAACCGATCGAAGCACCCCGGCGGTTCTTGAACGCTCCGGCGATCGCGTCGTCGAGACGGGGCGCGAACAGGAACAGGATCAACCCGAGGACGAGCGTCGAGACCGTGTATCCGATCCACCACGCGATCCGGCCGGGGAACCAGGTGTCCTCGAAGTCGAACTTCGTGGGCACGGCGCCGACCTCTCCGCGAACCGTGGCACCGTCTTCGACCACGGCGTCACTGCGGCTGAAGAGGTCGCCACCCACCTCCGCGCCGGATCGGACGGTGACGCGCCCGTTGAACACGACCACGTCCTCGTTCACGGTTCCGGAGATCTCGGTTCGCCCGTTGAAGACGACGAGGGACTCGGAGACCGTGCCCTCGATCGACACCGGCCCGTTGAACACGACGGCCGTCGTCACGGTCTCTCCGGCCGGAACGACGAGACCACCAGTGATCACCACGTGATCCTTCCCGTCGTCTTCCTGCGCGAGCGCCGGCGCGCCGAATACGAGAAGAACGAATGCGCAGATGAAGCTGAGGATCAGCGAACGGGCGAGCGTCGACACGGCGGCCCCTCCTCCGAGTCTGGGAGCGCTCACCCTATCGCGCCGAAGTGGCGCCCTCCCTCGACACCGGGGATCGCCGCCACGTCGTCGGCGCCTGCCGAAGGGCATTCCGCTCCTATGAACATCCCGTGAACGGCCCTCCGCCGTATCCAAGGCAGGGAAGGGAGGTCCTCATGTCGTTCGACGTGCTCGGCGACGTCAACTACCTGGCGGTTCTCGTCGCTACGATCGCTTGGTTCGTGCTCGGGGCGATCTGGTACGCCCCACCCGTCCTCGGCCGGCCGTGGCAGCGCTCGCTCGGCATCGAGATGCCCGAGGGGTTCCGACCGAACCCACTGATCTTCGTCGTGACCTTCGTCTTCTACTTCGTGACGGCCGTTGCCCTTGCGGCGCTCGCTCGCGCCACGGGATCCGAGACCGTCGGCGAAGGCATAGTGCTGGGGGTCGTGACCGGCGTCGGTCTCGCGCTGATGATCTTCGCGGGAGGAGCCCTCTACGAGCGCAAGCCCGAGCCCGGCGTGTGGTTCGCCATCAGCGGCATCTTCAACGTGATCGCGTACCTGCTCGTCTCGGTGATCGTGACCGTCTGGGACTAGGCCTCTGCACGCATAGGCCGCGTGGTCAGCCGGCGAGGTTCGGGTCGCTCCGGAGGAGCTGTGCGTTGAGGGCCACGACCACCGTGCTCACCGACATCAACAGCGCTCCGACCGCCGGCGCGAGCAGGATCCCGAATGGGGCGAGCACCCCCGCGGCGAGCGGGATGGCGACGACGTTGTAGCCAGTGGCCCAGGCGAGGTTCTGAAGGATCTTGCGGTAGCTCGTCTTCGACAGGCCGACGACCCGCGTCGCGTCGCGCGGGTCGCTTCGGACGAGCACGACGTCCGCAGTCTCGATGGCCACGTCCGTTCCCGCGCCGATCGCGATCCCCACGTCCGCCTGAGCGAGCGCCGGGGCGTCGTTCACGCCGTCGCCGACCATCGCCACGCGGAGGCCCTTGCGCTGCAGCTCCTTCACGCGCTCGGCCTTGTGCTCGGGCAACACCTGCGCGAAGTACTCGTCCAGGCCGAGCTCGCCCGCGACGCTGTTCGCGACGTCCTCGGAGTCTCCCGTGATCATGGCGACGCGGATCCCCACGTCCTTCAGGCGTCGAACAGCCTCGCGAGACTCCGGGCGGATCACGTCCGCCAGCGCGATGGCCCCGATCACCCGGCCATCCTCGATGACGTGCACGACGGTCCTTCCTTCCGAGGCCCACTTCCCGGCGCGCGCGTCGAGATCGCCGTCGACCGTGATGCCGAGGCCGTCGAGCAGGCTGGGGCCGCCGGCGTACGCGTCGTGGCCGTCGACGATGGCACGCACTCCTCGTCCCTTCAGCGCCTCGAAGTTCGAGACCGTCGTCGGCTTCACGCCGCGGCTCGAGGCCTCCTCGATGATCGCTCGCCCCAGCGGATGCTCGCTCCCTTGCTCCAGACCGGCCGCCAAGGCGAGGACGCTCTCGTCGGAGCTCGCGCCGTCCGACGCAATGCCGACGACGCCGATCTCGCCGCGCGTGAGCGTTCCCGTCTTGTCGAACACCATGACGTCGAGCTCGCGCGCGTTCTCGAGGGCCAGGCGGTTTCGAACGAGCAGCCCGCTCCGCGCGGCGAGCGTCGTGGAGATGGCGATGACGAGGGGAACGGCCAGACCGAGCGCGTGCGGACACGCGATGACGACGACGGTGACGGCGCGCTCTGCGACGAAATCGCCGCTTCGGTCGGCAAGCAGCCACGCAACGGTCGTGATGAGACCGGCGGCGATGGCCACGAACGTGAGGACCATCGCGGCGCGATCGGCGATGTCCTGCGCTCGCGACTTCGATGCCTGCGCCTCCTCGACGAGCCTCACGATGCCGGCGAGCGCCGTCTCCTCGCCGATGCGCGTGACGCGGATCCGGAGCGCTCCCGAACCGTTGACCGTGCCGGCGATCGCGTGGGCACCCGGACGCTTGCCCACGGGCCTCGACTCTCCCGTGAACGAGGACTCGTCCACGTCGGACTCGCCGTCGACGACCTCACCGTCCGCGGGGATGCGGCCGCCCGGTCGCACGAGCACGACATCGCCCTGTCGGAGCTCGGAGACGGCGACCTCCTCGGTTCGGTCACCGTTGATGCGTTCGGCTGTGTCGGGCAGGAGCTTCGCCAGCTCCGACAGCGCGCCCTCCGCCCGCCCGACGGCGCGCATCTCGATCCAGTGACCGAGCAGCATGATGTCCACGAGCGTCGCGAGCTCCCAGTAGAAGCCCTCGCCCTCGACCCAGAAGGTCGTCGCGACGCTGTAGAGGTAGGCCGCGGTGATGCCCACCGAGACGAGCGTCATCATGCCGGGAAGCCGCGCCTTGATCTCGTGCGTTGCGGAGCGGAGGAAGACCGAGCCGCCGTAGAGGTAGATCGCCGTCGCCAGAACGAACGACACGGCCTCGCCGCCGGGAAGGTCCGGCGCCGTCAGGCCGAACAGGTCCCACAGGCCCTCCGCATACAGAAGGACCGGGATCGTCAGGACGAGGCAGACCCAGAACCGGGTCCGGAACATCTCGATGGAGTGACCGGCGTGACGGTCGTGCCCGCCGTGGCCAGCGTGCGGGCCCTCCTCCATCGCGTGCTCGGCATCCTGGCCGGCGTGCGTCTCGTGGCCGGCGTGCATCTCGTGGCCGGCGTGCATCTCGTGGCCGGCGTGCTTGTCGTGACCCGCGTGCTCGACAGGGGCGGTTGTGGGCACGTGCGCAGCGTGGTCGTCGTGGTCCGTCGAGTGATCCGGCGCCGGGTGGTGCTCGTGATCTCGGCCCATGCTCCTTCGAACCTAGCGCAGTCGTCCGGTGTTCCTCATCACGCGGACGGCGAGCCTCACCTGCTACCGTTACGACTGAGGGCACCAATCGCGGTTTTCCAGCTACGAGCAGTCCCTCAGCCGGCCGTCACGCCGGTGCCGCGAAGGGCAGGACGAAGGCCCGGACGGCGAAAGGAAGGAGGGATCGCACGTGGCAACAGGTACCGTGAAGTGGTTCAGCCCCGAGAAGGGGTTCGGCTTCATCACTCCGGAAGATGGCAGCGCGGATGTGTTCGTTCATTTCAGCGCGATCACCGGAGAGGGCTACCGAAACCTCGAGGAGAACCAGCGGGTCGAGTACGACGTGACTGCAGGGCAGAAGGGCCCGCAGGCCGCAAACGTCCGAGCCGTCTGAAATCTTCACCGATGAATACATGAAGGGTCCGGCGCGAAGCGCCGGACCCTTCACTCTGTTCTCGCTCTCGACGACTGAAAAAGGGGACGCATGACGAGTCGCGGCAGCACGGCATCATGGTGAGGCAATCGTCCCGCACGAGCTTTGGACCGCCGACCGGAACCAGGGACTCTCCCGCCCAAGGCGGACGGGGGCGTGCGTGCGCCCACGAGGGGTGCACGACGATCCTGTCGGTGTACAACACCGCCACCTCGTGCTGGCTTCACACGCAGCCCTCCATGCGCCCTCCCCTCTCGCGAACCTAGACGGCAACGCCGCTCGGAGACGTCCTCGTTACGCTTGAGCCGTGACGTTCGCTCCGAACGACCTCGCGTTCATCGCCGATCCGTACCCCGCGTACGCCGAGCTCCGAGACACCGCGCCGGTCCTGTACGACGAGGCGACCGACCACTGGCTCGTCTCGCGGTACGAGGACGTCAACTCGCTTCTCCGCGACCGGCGATTCGGCCGCACCTACCACCACATCGCCACGCATACCGAGATGGGGCGTCCCGACGAACCCGAATGGCACGGGCCGTTCTGGAACCTGATCCGCGCGGGCATCCTCGACATGGAGCCGCCCGACCACACACGGGTTCGGCGCCTGGTCGCCAAAGCGTTCACGCCTCGCTACGTCGAGGGGCTCCGTCCGATGGTGCAACGCGTGATGGACGCGCTCGTCGACGGCGTCGACGGCATGGACGAGTTCGACATGCTGCCGACCGTCGCCGAGCCGCTGCCGGTGACGGTCATCGCGGAGATGCTCGGCGTGCCCGAGGCGGATCGGCACCACCTTCGCCCGTGGTCGGCGGACATCTGCAAGATGTACGAGCTCAATCCGCCGCTCGAGTCACAACGCGATGCGGTGCGGGCGAGCACGGAGTTCTCCGACTACCTCCGCGACCTGTCACGTGTCCGACGGCGCGAACCGCGCGACGATCTCATCTCCGCGTTGACGCAGGTCGTCGACGAGGGCGAGAAGCTCACCGAGGACGAGCTGATCGGGACGTGCGTCCTCATCCTCAACGCCGGGCACGAGGCCACCGTCAACTCGACGTTGATCGGCTGGTGGACGCTGTTCCGTCATCCCGAACGGTTGAAGGAGCTCCGCGAGGACCGCTCGTTGCTCCCCACCGCGGTCGAGGAGCTCCTACGGTTCGACACGCCGCTGCAGATGTTCGAGCGGTGGGTGCTCGAACCGTTCGAGCTCCACGGCTACGAGATCCCCCGCGGTGCGGAGCTCGGCCTGCTGTTCGGGTCGGCGAACCGGGATCCGAGCGTGTTCGGCCAGCCCGACGAGCTCGACCTGGCGCGCGAGCCGAACCCGCACGTCACGTTCGGCAACGGCATCCACTTCTGCCTCGGAGCGCCGCTCGGGCGGCTGGAGCTTCAGGTCTCGTTCGCCACGCTGATGGATCGGTTCCCCGACCTCGAACTCGTCGAGGAACCGGCGTGGAAGCCGAACTACATCATCCGCGGGCTCGCCGGCCTTCGCGTTCGTCCATAGCGTCAGTCGTCGCCGAACCGTTTCGTCTCCGGCGCCTCGACGAGGATCGTCACGGCGCGTTCGTCCGCCGCCACTTTGTGTTCCGCTCCGCGGAGCACGACGAACAGGTCACCAGCGCGCATTTCGACAACTTGGCCACCTTCGATCTCGATGCGGAACCTTCCCTCCCAGCACAGGAACAGCTCGTCGTCCCGGTGATGGTGCCACGGCGTCTCCCCGTCGATGACTGCGAGTCGAACGACCGAGTCGTTCAGCGTTGCGATGTCCCGCGGTTCGAACGGTCGAGCCGTGGCCGCGGCCACTGCTGGGATCGAAGTGGTTCCGGCACCGGTCATGGAACACCTCCTGAAGCGAATGCCCATAGCATGGCCCCGTCGCGCCGACGAGGGAGGGGCGGTTGCTCGCACTCACGACCTACACGTTCTTCAAGTTCCTGCACGTGCTCATGGCGATCGTCGCCGTCGGGTTCAACGCGACCTACGGGATCTGGCTCGCGCGCGCCGCGGGAGAACCGGAGCATCAGCTGCACGTCCTGCGCGGGATCAAGGTGCTCGACGACCGGTTCGCAAAACCCCGCGTATGCGCTCCTGCTCGTGACCGGGTTGGTGATGGTATGGGTGGGCGATCTCGAGCTGACGCAGTTCTGGCTCGCGGGCGGTCTGACGCTCTACGTAGTGGCCGTCGTGCTCGGTTTGTTCGTGTATACCCCGACGCTGAGGCGACAGATCCAGGCGATCCAAACCGGGGATGCGGCGGAGCTGCAGCGGCTGTCCGCTCGCGGGACCGCCGTCGGGGTCGCGATCGCCGTGGACGTGGTCGTCATCGTCTTCCTGATGGTCACCAAGCCCACGCCGTAGACCACTGTCAGTGCGCTCCGTGCGCACGCCGGTTCGGACGCGGACCCGACGGGTAGGCTCTCTAGCGGTCGTTGTTCAGGAGAGGAGGCCCGATCATGAGTGTGGGCACAACTGTGAAGTGGGTAGGCAGGAGCGCCCGCGATCGAGCAGAGGTCGTTGGTCATCAGCTGAAGGATCGCGCGCTCGAGAAGCGGCTGGAGCGCTCGCACGAAGAAGCCGAGCGACTCCGCCGCGAGAACGACATGCTTCGCGACGAGGTCGCGGAGTCCCGGACCGAGCACAAGAAGATGTTCGACCTGCTCGATCGGAGGCTCGACGTGCTCGAAGACGTCGAGGTCGAAAAGAAGAAGAAGTCGCACAAGGGCCGGTGGTTCTTGTTCCTCGTCACCCTCGGCGGCGGCGCATACGCGTGGATGCGCATGCGCGCGACCGGCAGCAGCACCGGCGAGTGGAGCGGAACGACCACGTACCCGACCGCGACCGAGACGAGCGCCTCGACCCCGTAGCGATCCTGATCGATAACCGAGCGGCCCTTCGCCGCCTCGATCGTCGGAGTACCAGGCCGGCGAGCAGGTAGCGAGGGGCCGTTCGCTATCCTCGCCCCCATGCCCCTGTACCGGCTCCGCGACGTCGATGAGCCCCTCGAATCTCCGGTGATCGTGGCGGCGTTCGACGGCTGGATCGACGCCGGCGGCGCATCGACGGCGGCGGCGGACCACATCGCGGGAAAGAACGAACCGATCGTGACGTTCTCGTCCGATCTTCTCTACGACTACCGCTCCCGACGGCCCGTCCTCGACATCGTGGACGGGACGCTCACCGAGCTCACCTGGCCGGACCTGACGATGAAGCGCGTGCATGTCGACGAGCGCGACGTGTTGATCCTCACCGGACCCGAGCCCGATTTCCGGTGGCGCGAGCTCGGTGCGGACATCCTCGAAGTCGCAACGACGCTCGGTGTCGTGGAGTGGGTGAGCATCGGCGCGATCCCAGCGGCGGTTCCGCACACCCGTCCCGTCCCCATCCTGGCTACGGCGTCCAAGCCCGGACTTCTGCGTGACAACGAACGGCAGGGCCCCGACGGCCTCCTTCGCGTCCCGTCAGCGGCGCTGTCGACGATCGAGATGGCGGTGACCGGCGGGGGAATCCCGGCAGTCGGGTTCTACGCGCAGGTCCCCCACTACGTTGGCGGAGCCTATCCAGCTGCAACGATCGCGATCCTGGAGTACGCCCAGCGTCACCTCGGGGTGGCCGTTCCGCTCGGCGGCCTCACCGACGAGGCGCTCGCGCAGCGACAGCGTCTCGACCAGGCCGTCGCGGCCGACGAGGACTCCACGACGTACGTCGCTCGGCTCGAGAGCGTCGTCGACAACGAGGAGCTGCCGACCGGTGACGAGCTGGTGAGTGAGATCGAGCGGTTCCTGCAGCAGCGCGACGGCGGGGCCGGTCAGCCTCCGCTCGGCTGAGTGATCGACCCCGAAGCGCCGCGCCCGAGCCTGCGTCGAAACATCCGGGCGTTGCCGCGCTCGGCGTGGGTGCTGTTCGCCGGGACGCTCGTCAACCGGCTCGGGACGTTCGTCCTTCCGTTCATCACGCTGTACCTGACGGAGAACGGGTTCTCCGCGCCACAGGCCGGTCTTGCGATCGGCGCGTACGGGTTCGGCGGGCTCATCTCGCAGATCGTCGGCGGTCTGCTCGCCGATCGGATCGGTCGTCGGAACGCCATCGCGCTGTCGATGTTCTCGACGGGGGCGCTGACGCTCGCGCTGTGGCAGGCGGAGTCGCTCGCGCTGATCGTCGTGTTGATGGGCGCCATCGGCACGATGGGCGAACTGCATCGCCCCGCGGCCGGTGCGCTGATCGCCGATCTCGTGCCGAGCGAACAGCGCGTGACGGCGTTCACCTTCTTTCGGCTGGCGATCAACGTCGGCTGGGCCGGCGGGCTCGCCCTGGGCGGTCTTCTCGCGGAGCGTTCGTTCGACCTCGTGTTCATCGGCGACGCGGCGACGTCGATCGCCTTCGGCGCGATCTCGCTCGCCCTGCTGCCGCACGGAATTCGAACGAAACGGCACGAGGAGACGCACCTGACGAGTGCTCGCGCATCGATCCTCGCGGACCGAGGGTTCCTGCTGTTCCTCGCTGCCGTGCTCGTCACCGCGGCCGTGTACTCGCAGAACGTGTCGACGCTGCCGCTCCACATCCGCGCGGCCGGGTTCTCGCCGTCGACCTACGGGCTGTTGCAGTCGCTGAACGGGGTCATCATCGTCCTGTTCGAGCTACCGGTCATCTCGTGGACACAACGGCACGATCGGTTCCGGGTCGTGGCCCTCGGCGAGCTGCTGATCGGCGTGGCATTCGCCACGCTCCTGTTCGCGGACACGCTGCCGCTGCTCGTCGCCATGGTCGTGGTGTGGACCGTGGGCGAGATGATCGAGTCACCGGTCGCATCGGCCATCGTCGCCGACCGCGCGCCCATACATGCACGGGGCCGGTATCAATCCGCGTTCGGCTCGATGTTCGGTCTCGCGTGGATCGTCGGGCCGGTGCTCGGCACGTACGCCTACTCGGTGAACGAGGCGATCCTGTGGGCAGCGTGCGGTGCGCTCGGGATTTCGGCCGCCGCGTTCTCCATCGCCGCCGGCCGTCATCCCGCCCCGGTCACACGGGGAACGACCGGCGTGCCGGTCGCCTAGCGAGTTGACGAACCTGAGGATCAAGGGTAGATGTATCGGTTCGATATAGAGAACCGATATATCGAAGCGCAACGTCGACGGCCCACCGTCGACAGGGAGGTCATCCGACGTGCTGGAGCTGGCGATCCTAGGACTCCTCAAGGAGCGGTCGATGCACGGCTACCAGCTCTCGAAACGCCTCACCGACACGCTCGGGGGATTCTGGCGTGTCTCGTACGGCTCGCTGTACCCCTCGCTCAAGCGCCTCGAGCGCCAGGGCGCCGTCGAGCAGGTCTTCGACGTGCAGGAGGTCGGGCGCCGGAAGAACGTCTACCGCATCACCCAACTCGGCGAGACGATGTTCCGCCGGCTCCTCGAGGAGGCCGGCTCGGACGCGACCGGGGAGGACAACCGGTTCCGGGTACGCCTCGCGTTCTTCAAGTACCTCGCTCCGGACTCCCGCATCCGGCTGCTCGAACGGCGCCGCGCGTTCCTCGAGGAGCGCCTCGACGCGATCACGGCGTCGCTCCCGACGCAGCGGGACACGTACACGCTTTCGCTCGTGCAGCACGGGCGCGAGACGACCGAACAGGACATCGCCTGGCTGAACGGTCTCATCGCGGCCGAACGCCGAACGACCGAAACGACCACGGGGCGAACGAAGCGCCGTTCCACCCGCACAGCTCGACGGAAGGAGCGCACGACATGAGCACGGTCAGGCTGGCCATCGTCGGCGTGGGCAACTGCGCCTCGTCGCTCGTCCAGGGGATCCACTATTACAAGGACGCCGAGCCCGACTCCGCGGTCCCCGGCCTGATGCACGTGGATCTCGGCGGATACCACGTCGGTGGCGTGGAGGTCGTGGCGGCGTTCGACGTGGACGCGAAGAAGGTCGGCCGCGACGTCTCCGAGGCGATCTACTCCGAACCGAACAACACGATCCGCTTCGCCGACGTTCCGCCCACGGGCGTGACCGTTCAGCGGGGGCCGACGCTCGACGGCCTCGGCCACTACTACCGCGAGACGATCGAGGAGTCCGACGCCACCCCGGTCGACATCGCGAACGCGCTCCGCCGCGCCGAGGCCGACGTCGTCGTGTGCTATCTGCCGGTCGGCTCCGAGGAGGCGGCGAAGCACTACGCGCAGGCCGCGCTCGACGCAGGCGTCGCCTTCGTGAACTGCCTTCCCGTGTTCATCGCATCCGACCGGACATGGGCGCAGCGGTTCGTGACCGCAGGCGTTCCCATCGTCGGCGACGACATCAAGAGCCAGGTCGGCGCGACGATCGTCCACCGCGTCCTGACGAAGCTGTTCGAGGACCGCGGCGTGAAGCTGAACCGGACCTACCAGCTCAACTTCGGCGGCAACATGGACTTCATGAACATGCTCGAGCGCGAACGGCTGGTTTCGAAGAAGCTGTCGAAGACGCAGTCGGTGCAGTCGCAGATGCGCAAGCAGCTCGACAAGCACGACATCCACATCGGCCCGTCGGACCATGTGCCGTGGCTCGAGGACAGAAAGTGGGCGCAGATCCGTCTGGAGGGCCAGGCGTTCGGGGACGTGCCGCTGAACGTCGAGCTCAAACTCGAGGTGTGGGACAGTCCCAACTCCGCCGGCATCGTGATCGACGCCGTCCGATGCGCGAAGCTCGCGCTCGATCGTGGCGTCGCCGGTCCGCTGATCGGGCCCAGCGCGTACTTCATGAAGTCGCCGCCGGTCCAGTTCAGCGACGACGCGGCGCGGGAGATGGTCGAGGAGTTCATCCTGGGGAACGGCCAGAGCGCGTCGGCCGACTGGACGGCCTTCTTCGACAGCGAGAGCGTCGAAGCGTAGCGCCTCAGTCGGTACTCCCATGATGGGCACGATCGCGCGTGCCCGCGACGCGCTCCAGAGCGCCGACTTCCGGCGGCTCTTCGCGATCCGTCTGGTTTCGCAGTCGGCCGACGGCCTGTTTCAGGCCGCGCTCATCGCATCGGTCGTCTTCTCGCCGGAGGAGCAGAGCACCACCGTCGGGTTCGCCGTCGCGACGCTCGTCATCTTGCTGCCTTTCTCCGTGGTGGGGCCGTTCACCGGTGTGTTCATCGATCGGTGGTCGAGACGGCGCATTCTCGTCGTGGCGCCGCTCCTGCGAACCGCGCTCGTATGGCTCGCGATGTTCAACCCGGAGACGGCTGCGCTCCCGTTCTATCTCGGCGTCTTGTGGGTGCTTTCGGTGAACCGCTTCTACCTGGCGACCGCTGTGGCAGTCATTCCTCGGGTCGTGCCGACGGAGGATCTGCTCATCGCGAACTCGATCTCGATCGTCGGGGGAACCGTCGCACTCCTGGCGGGAGTGTTCGCCGGCGGTTGGGTCGTCGACCTCCTCGGCGAAGGCGCCATCGGCCAGGGCGTCGTGATCGGGCTCGCCGGGGCGGAATGGGTTGTCGCATCGGTGATCGCCACTCGGATCTCGACCCCGCTCCGCCCCCACGTGCTGCCGGAGGCGGCGGTGCCGGACGAGCTCCGCCGAGTCGTGCGGGAGTTCAGGGACGGCATCGGGCGGCTGGCGCACACGCCGAGGGCGCTCGGGCCGATCACGTCGATCACGCTCGACCAGATGGGCCAAGGAGTGGTGCTGGTGCTGTCGCTGTTCGTCTTCCGCGACCGGTTCGAACAGGGAGTGGCGTCGTTCTCGAACCTCGTCGGCGCTGGAGGCGTCGGCGTGCTGATCGGCATCGCCACGGTCGGGAAGCTCGAGGAGCGCTTCACGAAGGAGCGCATCGTCGCCTTCGCGTTCCTCCTCGGCGGCGTGTCGCTCCTCCCCGTCTCGACGTCGATCAACGAGTGGAGCGTGCTGCTGGCAAGCGCAGCGGTTGGCGTGACGTTCGCGTGGAAGAAGATCCCCGTGGACACGCTCGTGCAGGAGGCGCTCCCAGACGGCTACCGCGGGCGCGTGTTCGCCGTGTACGACGTCGCATACAACGCATCGCGCGTCGTCGCCGCGTTCCTGGCGATCCCGCTGCTACCGGCGCTCGGCGAGGCGTGGACGGTGGCCATCGTCGGCATCCTGTTCATCCTGTGGTCACCCGTGCTGCCGCTGTGGATCGGACGCGTCCCCGAGCTCAGGATCCGCTTTTACGAGGGCGGCCGCGCAGAAGAGGAGCCGCGCGCCGTCGAGTGGGGTGGCGCCGAGGAGCCGGTCACGGTCGAACGCCGGTGGCTCGACGAGCGAGCCGGCGAGCGGCGGATGCGCTACCGACTGGCGCTCGCCGACGGCACTGTCGTCGAGGTCTCGCGCGGAGCGAAGGACGCCGGCTGGCGGATCGACCGCGAGCTCGGCTGATCGATCTCCTCCGCTAGCCGCGAGGTGCGCTCGCGCCGAAAGAGGAGCCACAACCCGAGTACGCCCGTGACGACCGCGATGAGGCCGCCGCCGGCGAGACCAACGCGCGGCCCGAGATGCTCACCGACCCACCCGGCGATGGGACCGCCGATCGGCGTGGAGCCGAGGAAGACGATGCCGTAGAGGGCCATCACGCGCCCGCGCATCTCTGGTGGCGCGGTGAGCTGGAGCGTCGAGTTCGCCGTGATCAGGAACGCGATCGCTGCTGCGCCGAGGGCGACCATCGCCACGAACGCCGACTGCGCGGTGGGCGCGAACGCGACGACGAGGGTGACCAGACCGACGGCCGACGCGGCGACGGCCAACCTGCGCTCGTTCGCGTTCGCGCGTCCGGCGAGCACGAGCGCGGCCACGAACGATCCGACGCCCATCAACGAGAACAGCGTGCCGAGCGTTCCGGCGTCGCCCCCGAGAGAGCGCTCAGCGAACAGCGGGAACAGGACCGAGAAGTTGAACGAGAAGAGATAGAGGACCGACATGAGGACGAGCGGCCGTCGCAGCTCGCGCGTCCCCCACACGTAGCGCAGTCCGTCGCGAATGGCGCGCGCGGCACGCGGCGCGCGCTGAGGGCGCAGCTCCTCGCGGCGCATCAGCGAGAGCGCGCCGATCGCGCCGAGATACGACACGCCGTTCAGCAGGAAGCACCACTCCATCCCCACGCCGGCGATCAGCACGCCGGCGAGGGCCGGTCCCACGATTCGTGTGCCGGTGAAGACCGCGCTGTTCAGGCTGACGGCGTTCGTCAGGTCGCGCTGCTCGACCATCTCGGCGACAAAGCTCTGTCGCGTCGGCATGTCGATCGACGTGATGATGCCCTGGCCGAGCGCAACCGCGAACACCAGCCACAGCTCGACGACGTCGGTCGCGACCAGCACGAAGAGAGTGAGCGCCAGCAGGCCGAACGCCGTCTGCGTGACGACGAGGATCCTTCGCTTGTCGTGTCGGTCGGCGACCATGCCGCCCCACGCGCCGAGAAACAGGATGGGCCCGAAGGCCAGTGCCGTCTCGACGCCGAGGGCGACCCCGCTTCCGGTGAGTTGCAGCACGAGCCACGCGGTCGCCACCATCTGCATCCACGTTCCGGTGACCGAGATCGCCTGCCCGATGAAGAACATGCGGAAGTTCCGGTGCCGCATCGAGTGGAACGTGCGGTGGACGGTCAGGCCGACTCGGGTCAAACCTGACCCCCCGTGATCCGCTCGAGGATCGCCGCCGCGTCCTCCAGCGCCGCAAGCTCGTCGGGCTCGAGGTCTCGCATCGCCCTCGCGAGGTACTCGTCCTTGCGGCGGCGGACGCGGTCGATCAGCTTCCGCCCCGCCGGCGTGAGGCGAACCCACGCCACACGCCCGTCACTCGGATCCGGATTTCGGGCCGCGAGGCCTGCCTCGACGAGCGCGGCCACGATCCGCGTCATCGTCGGTGGCTGAACTTTCTCTGCGGCGCAGAGATCGCGCATGGTGAGCGGTCCTCGCCGGTCCAGCGTGGAGAGCGCGGAGAGCATCGAGGGGGTGATGCCGGCTCCCGCCTCCTGTCGCAGGCGTCGGGCGAGGCGGGTGACGCCCAAGCGAAGCCGAGCTGCCAGGGCCGGGATGTCGAGGTCGGTCGTGGTAGGCACGGTGACATGATACTACGCAACGCTAATTAGCGTCGCGTAGGAACCGCCGGAGGGCTCCTTCCACGGACCGCGCTCGGAACCGGCCCCGGATCGTGAGGGTCTCCCGAGCGTGGATGGCACACTCTGGGCGATGGCCCCGAGGCACTCCGCTCGAGTTCTCGCGCTGCTCCTCGTCGCCGTGGTCGCCGTGGCGTGCTCACGCGGCCCGGAGACCCGAACCGGATCGACGGGAATCGCGCCTGGGACCGAAGCGTCGCCGCCTTCGCCAACGGCGACGCCGAGCGCCGGCGCCGAAGAAGTCGACGAGACACCGTCCCCGAGCCCGTCCGCCTCCCCGGCCGAAGCCGAGCGGGCTCGCTTCGCCGGGCGTATCTCGCCAATCCCCCCATCGCTCGCGAGCGAGATGCGCGGAACGACGTGGCATCCCGGGTGTCCCGTACCCATGTCGGGACTCCGCCTTCTTCGCTTCAACTACGTCGGCTTCGACGGCCAGATCAAGCGGGGACCGATGGTCATCAACGCCAACGTCGCCGAGGACGTGCTCGGCGTGTTCGAACGACTCTTCGAAGCCGAGTTCCCCCTCAAGCGCGTCGGCCTGGCGCGTGAGTTCAAGGAGTCTCGTCTGGAGACGGATCCCCACACTCGCCGCAGCGTCACCGCGTCGTTCAACTGTCGGGTCGTGGTTACGCCCGCCGGTGCGGGAACGACGTTCTCGCAGCACTCGTACGGCCTGGCCGTCGACGTCAACCCGGTTCAGAACCCGTACGTCAGCTCCCACGGATGGGTCCGCAACCGGTTCGCGCGCCCGTACGTGGACCGTTCACGCGACCTGATCGGCATGATCCACGACGGCGACGTCGTCGTGCGTTCGTTCGCGGCGATCGGATGGGAGTGGGGCGGGCGATGGAGCAGCGGCAAGGACTACATGCACTTCTCGCTGCTCGGCCGTTGACCCTCGGCCGACGGAACTCGAACGCGATCAGATGAACAGTTGGATCGCGCTCTCCTTCATCTCGAGGAGCGCGGTTGCCGCGCCGATCGGCTCCTCGAGCCCGTCGATCAGGTCTTCCTTCTTCACGCCCATGAGGTCCATCGTCATCTGGCAGGGGATCAAGCGAACGCCCATCTCCCGGCTGAGCTCGAGCAGCTCGGTGGGGTGTGGGGTCTTGTAGTTCTCGGCGACCTTGCCGAGCATCCACGGCCCCATCCCCGCGAAGTTGTACCGGGAGAGCTTCGCCTTCTGGGTCGAGCCGGGATTCATCGTCCCGAGCGCCTTCGTCATCCAATCCTTGCCGGTCTTCCGTCGGCGCTCCGGCTTCACGAGCGGGAACAGGCCCCAGAACGTGAAGAAGACGCTCACCTCCATGCCGGACGCCGCCGCGGTCGACGACAGGATCAGCGTCGGCCAGATCCGATCGAGGTGGCCGTCCCACGCGATGATCGTGATCTTGTTCTTCTTGTTGTAGCCGTCGTCCGCGGCGCGCTCGTCGAGCGCTCGGTCGATCAGCTCCCGGAGCGCGGCCTGGTCGAGCCCGTTCGCTGTGTCCGTGCCGTTCGTCGTCGTTTCACTCATCGGACTCACGCCTTCCTGATCACGAATCGCAACAGCCCGTCGGACTCGGTCGACTCGACGAGCTCGTTGCCCGACAGCTTCGCCCAGCTCGGCACGTCGGATCGCGCTCCGGGATCGGTCGCCAGGAGCTCGAGCAGGTCGCCACGCTGCGCGCCCTTCAGCGCCTTGTGGAGCGTGACCAGCGGCCCCGGGCACGACTGCCCTCGAGCGTCGACGGTGATGGAAATGGTCTTCATCGGGTGCCTCCGGAGGGGTTCGAGAGGTGGAACCGGATGGGTTCGCGAGGCCTATCGGCCGTCGCGGCGCGGTGCAGGACAGCAACGCCGGTCGGGGATCATCGCCCCCACGAGGCCACGGCAGCGTGTCCTGATCATTTGCAGGTGCAAATCCTACCGCCGTTGACGGGTCACGGCCAGACCGAAAATCGCCCCCCCGGTCGGCGCCTGGAGGAGTAGGGATCCGTCCTAACCGCTTCGAACGAGGCGGCGGCGCTCGAGCGGCCAGTACACGAGCCGCACTCTGGCCTTCAGGTTCTCGTGCCGGACGGATCCGAACGAACGGCTGTCCGTCGACTCGTTCGGCGAGTCGCCCTGGACCCAGAACTCCCCTTCACCGAGCACGCCGCCGTTCGGCGCTCGGTCGCCGGGAACACCGATGACGCGCTTCACCATCTCGAACGACTCACGCTCGGGGTGCTCGACGACCACCACGTCGCCGCGACGGAACCTCGAGGCCGGCGTGGCGAGCGCCCACTCTCCCGGCTCGAGCGCAGGTCGCATCGACCCGCCGCTGATCTCCACTCGGTACGGTCGCCAGCGCGCGAACGTGTACGCCGCCACCGCGGTGAACGCGACCGCGACGCCGAGCGATCGTCGACCTGACCGTTGCGCCGAGCGCGCCGCCTTCCGTCGATCGCGACGCCGATGATAGGTTCGGTCGGAAGGATCTCCGTCTCGAGGAGGGGGAACGTCCATGCTCGAAGCTTTGCTCAGACCGTCCCGCGTCGTCCACGCGCATTGCGACGTCCCGTGCGGCGTCTACGATCCGGCGCAGGCGCGCATCGAAGCCGAGTCGGTAAAGGCGATCCAGACGCGGTATCAGGACGCGGAGAAGTTCAAGATGGCGAGCGAGACAGCGGAGGACTACAAGTCGCGGTGCCTCATCGTCAAGGAAGAACGCGCCGACCTGGTGAAGCATCACCTGTGGGTGCTGTGGACCGACTATTTCAAGCCCGAGCACATCGAGAAGTATCCGGACCTGCACGACAAGTTCTGGAAGGCCACCAAAGAAGCGGGTCTGTCGAAGAAGTCGCAGGACCCGACGCAGGGACAGAAGCTGCTCGACGCGATCGACGAGCTCGGCAAGATCTTCTGGGAAACCAAGTCGTAGCTCGTTCCGCGGAGTCCGACTCGGGCATCACCTCGTAGCGCCGCGTACGAACGCGCCGGTGCGTCATTAGCCTCGTCTCGTGAAGGACATCGGCCTCGTCGGCGTGGCGTTCAGCGGCAAATCGACGCTGTTCACCGCGCTCACTCGAACAGGCGGACACGGTGGGCAGGCGAACCGGGCCGTGGTTCCGGTACCCGATTCGCGTCTCGACGTGCTCACCGAGATCGAACGGTCGCGAAAGACCGTTCACGCGCAGGTCGCGTTCGTCGACGTGCCGGGTGGAACGTCGAGCGCACAGGGGATCGCGAAGCTGCGTGAAGCGGACGCGCTCGCCATCGTCGTCCGTTCGTTCGGACCGGACACGTCGCCCGCGGCTGAGCTCGAGGAGGTCCGGGCCGATCTGTTGCTCGCCGACCAAGTCGTCGTCGAATCGGCGCTCGAGCGAGCGAGGAAAAGCGCGCGCCGTCAGGCGACCGAGGTCGACGCGTTGGAGAAAGCGAACGCTGCGCTCGCGGCCGAGACGCCGTTGCGCGCCGGCGGCCTGGCGACCGACGAGGTTCATCTCCTCAGGGCCCTCGCTCCGCTGACGTTGAAGCCCGAGGTGGTCGTGGCGAACCTCGAAGAGGGAACGGACGTCCCGCCCGATCTGCCGGACGGCGCTGTGGGCGTGTACGCGTCGATCGAGGCCGAGACGGCGGAGATGGATCCCGATGAGGCGCGAGTACTGCTCGACGAGTTCGGTGTGCACGAGCCGGGTCTCGACAAGGTCATCCGCGCGGGATACGGCGCTCTCGACCTCATCACGTTCCTCACGACGGGAGAGGACGAGACGCGGGCCTGGGAGGTCCGCCGCGGCGCTAAGGCGCCCGAGGCCGCCGGCGTGATCCACACGGACCTGGAACGCGGATTCATCCGCGCCGATGTGATCGGCTACGACGACCTGGTCGCGGCCGGGTCGATGGACGCCGCGAAAGCGAGGGGCCTCGTCCGCGTGGAGGGCAAGGAGTACGTAGTCCGCGAGGGCGACGTCCTCCACGTCCGCTTCGCCGTCTAGACTCCATAGCAAGATTTTCCGCTCACTGTGTCAAGGTAAACAGTGCTATCGTCGGGCGATCCATGGCGGAGGGGTACCGGATCGGCGAGGCGGCGGCCATGCTCGGCGTTCGGGTCGAGACGCTGCGGCGGTGGGAGCGCGAGGGAAAGCTGACCACCGCGCGCTCGGCCGGCGGGCAGCGCCTCGTGCCGGCGGGCGAGGTTGCCCGACTCCTTTCGGACCGGCGGGAACGTCCTCGTGTCACCTCGGCGAGCGTTCGCAACCGGTTCCCCGGCGTCGTGACAGAGGTCAAGCGCGACGGCCTGGCCGCAACCGTGGAGATCCTGGCGGGCCCGCATCGGGTCCTCGCGTTCGTGACGCGCGAGGCCGTCGACGAGATGGGCCTCGAACCGGGCATGCGCGCGGTGGCGACGGTGAAGGCGACCAACGTCATGGTCGAGATCGACGAGTGAGTCGCCGCGTGCTGGTCATCGCGCTCGCCGCCGCGCTCGTCGCCGCGGCCTGCGAAGGAAGCGCCTCGAGCGACGACGATCGCGAGCTGACCGTCGCCGCCGCGGCGTCGCTCACCGCGGCGTTCACCCAGATCGGCGCCGAATTCCAGGAAGAGACCGGCGTCGCGGTGGCGTTCACGTTCGGTCCGTCCGACGGACTCGCCACCCAGATCGTCGAAGGCGCTCCCGTCGACGTGTTCGCGTCGGCGAGCCCGGCGTGGATGGACGCGATCGGCGAACGCGGCCCCGGGGTGAGGAGACGAACGAACTTCGCGCGGAACCGCCTTGCCGTCATCGTCCCGGCCGATAACCCGGCGAACATCCATGAAATCGACGACCTCGCTACCGACGGAGTGCAGCTCGTGCTCGCTGCCGAAGGCGTTCCCGCCGGCAACTACGCGCGCGAGATCCTGGCAAATGCGAGCATCGCCGATGCGGCGCTGGCGAACATCGTTTCGAACGAGGAGGACGTCGCGGGCGTCGTCACCAAGGTGCTGACCGGCGAGGCCGATGCCGGGATCGCATACGTCACCGACGTGACGGCCGAGGTTGCCGGCCGGATCTCCGTCGTCGAGATCCCCGACGACGTGAACGTGATCGCGACGTATCCGATCGCCGTCATCGCCGACTCCAATCGACCGGACGTCGCGCGCGAGTTCGTCGAGTTCGTGCTGGGGCCGGGGCAACGTGCGCTTGCCGACCATGGCTTCCTCCCGGCCGAGTAGCCGCGCGCCCGCGGCGTGGATCCCGCTTACCGCGATCGGGATCGCCCTCGTCGCGCTTCCGATGATCGGCCTGCTGCTCCGAGCACCGTGGTCGCGCATTGGCGAGGTGCTTGGCGACGACGCAGCCCTCACGGCGCTGCGGCTGTCGCTCGTCGTCGCCACGACTGCTTCGATGCTTTCGCTCGTCACCGGGTTCCCCCTGGCGTGGTTGCTCGCCCGCCGGCCGTTCGCCGGGAAGACGCTGGTTCGCGCGCTCGTCGTGATGCCCCTGGTCATGCCGCCCGTCGTCGCCGGCGTCGGGCTGCTGGCCGCGTTCGGCCGGCGCGGTGTCGTTGGGTCGCTCCTCGACGAGTGGTTCGAACTTCAGCTGACGTTCACGTCGGGGGCGGCGGTCCTCGCGGCCTGGTTCGTCTCGTTCCCACTAGCGGTGCTCGCGCTCGAAGCCGGGCTGCGCGGCCTGGACGATCGGCTCGAGGACGCCGCGTCGACGCTCGGAGCGTCGCGCGGATATGTGCTTCGCCGCATCACGCTTCCGCTCCTCGCGCCACAGATCGCGGCGGCGGCCGTGTTGTCGTGGGCGCGGGCGCTCGGCGAGTTCGGCGCCACGATCACCTTCGCCGGGAACCTCCGCGGGCGAACGCAGACGCTTCCACTCGCGGTATTCGAACGGCTCCAGACCGACCCCGATGCCGCGTTCGGACTCTCACTCCTGCTCATCACCGTCGCGTTCGTCGTCATCTTCGGGCTACGCGGACGGTTCCTGCGATGAACCTCGTGGCGGGCCTGTGACCATCGCGGTCGACGTGGTCGCTCGACGAGACTCGTTCGACGTCGAGGCTGCGTTCGAGGCGGCTGCGGGCGAGACCGTCGCGCTGCTCGGGCCGAACGGTTCCGGCAAGTCGACGCTGGTCGCGACCATCGCCGGCCTCCTGCCGCCGGTCCGCGGCCGGATCGAGCTCGAGGGCAGCGTGCTCGACGACGCGGGATCGGGGACTCACGTCCCTTCTGAACGACGACCCGTCGGCGTCGTCTTCCAGGAGCTGCTGCTGTTCCCGCACCTGTCGGCGCTGGAGAACGTCGCGTTCCCCCTTCGCGCCCGAGCGGTCGCTCGCTCCGAAGCACACCGGCGCGCGCACGGACTCCTCGAGCGCCTCGACGTGGACCAGCGTGCGCACGCACGTCCATCCGAGCTATCCGGCGGCGAAGCGCAGCGCGTCGCGCTGGCCCGCGCGCTGGTCGCGGAACCGAAGCTCCTGCTGCTCGACGAGCCGCTCTCGGCGCTCGACGTCGGGGCGCGAACACGGATCCGCGACCTCCTCCGCGAGGAGCTCCGTCGCTTCCCGGGGATCCGGATCATCGTGACGCACGACCCCATGGAGGCGACGATCCTCGCCGACCGGCTCGTCCTCCTCGAAGACGGACGGATCACGGACGTGGGGACGCCGGACGCGATCCGGACCAGGCCGCGAACCCGGTACGCGGCGGACCTCGTCGGCGTCAACGCCTTCCGGGGTGGGCTCGAGAGGCTCGAGGACGGGTCAGGCGCGATCGTCACCGACGGCGGCCGGATCATCGTTCCCTGGCCCGAGTGGTACGAGCGCGGTGACGTGATCGGCGTGCTCCGACCTCCCGACGTCACCCTTTCGATCGAGCGTCCCACGGGCTCGGCGCGAAACGTGCTTCGCGGCGTGGTTCGTTCGGTCGTCATCGACGGCCAACGGGCACGCGTGCGGTTGGCGACGTCGCCCGAGCTGACCGCGGAGATCACCGCAGGATCGGTTGAGCGCCTTGGACTCCGCGACGGCGTCGAGACGTGGGCGTCGTTCAAGGCCGTGGAGGTCGACGTGCACCCGCTCTGAACGCGGGCCACCGCATGTCTGCGGCGTCTCGTCGTTACCCGCTAGCCGAGCCGTCCCCCTGCTCGCTCCACCAATCGTCGAGAAGCCGGTATGCCTCGTCCTCGTCGACCGGTCCGCGTTCGAGCCGCAGCTCCATCAGGAAGTCCAGCGCGTGTCCGACGGCGGGTCCCGGCCCGATGCCGAGATGGTTCATGACCTGGTCGCCGTTCAGCGGTGAGCGCATCGACTCGAGGTTCTCCTCTTCGGCCAGGCGCGCGATGCGGTCTTCGAGGTCGTCCTGCAGTGCCTCGAGCTTCTTCGCCTTGAACCGGTTCTGCGTCGTGCAGTCGGCGCGTGTCAGCTGGTTCAGCCGATCGAGGAGCGGACCTGCGTCGCGCACGTATCGGCGAACCGCGCTGTCGGTCCATTCGCTGTAGCCGTGGAACCGCAGGTGCATCTCGACCAGCCGCGACACGTCGTCGACGACGTGCGTCGGATATCGAAGCGTGGTAAGTCGGTCTCGCGCCATGCGAGCGCCGACCACCTCGTGGTGGTGGAACGAGACGCCTTCGGGTGTGATCTGTCGCGTCTTCGGCTTTCCGACGTCGTGCAGCAGCGCGGCGAGGCGGAGCGTCAGGTCCGGCTCGACGCGTTCGACGACGGCGTACGTGTGATGCAGCACGTCCTTGTGGCGTTGGACCGGGTCTTGTTCGAGCCGGAGCGCCGGAAGCTCCGGAACGAACTCGTCGGCGAGACCCGTGTCGACGATCAGCTCGAGCCCCTTCGAGGGCTTCGCGCCGAGCAACAGCTTCGACAGTTCGTCGGAGATCCGCTCGGCCGACACGATCCCCAACCGTGTTCGCAGCCGGGAGACCGAATCGACCACGCGCGGCGCCGGGACGAACTCGAGCTGCGAGGCGAACCGCGCCGCCCGAAGCATCCGTAGCGGGTCGTCGCTGAAGGAGATGTCGGGGTCGAGCGGCGTATCGAGCCGGTGCGCGGCGAGATCCTTCACGCCACCGAACGGGTCGACGAACTCGCCGTCGGGAAGCCGAACGGCCATCGCGTTCACGGTGAAGTCACGGCGCGACAGGTCCGTTTCGATGTCCTTGCCGAACGTGACCGAGGGCTTGCGGTGTTCCTGCGCGTAGACCTCCTGGCGGAAGGTCGTCACCTCGACGAGGCGATCGCCGCGACGAGCCGCGACCGTCCCGTACTTGACGCCGACGAGGCGAACGTTTCGCTCGGCCCAGTCGCGGAGGAGTCGAGTGGTCTCACGCGGCAAGGCATCGGTGGCGAAGTCCAGGTCCGCGTCCTCGCGCACGCGATCGAGCAACAGGTCCCGGACGATGCCGCCGACCAGATACAGCTCGTGCCCGGCGAGCCGAAAGCGCTCGCCCATCTCCTTGGCCAGGGCTGGGACCTGCACGACGGCGCCGCCCGGTCGCGACGGGTCGGCCATGGCGGCCAGGATACCCCTGCTCACCGTCCCGATTCCGTCGTCGGATAGCGTGCGCGCGTGCTGCTCGAGGGGCTGGGGTTCGTGTGGGCGATGCCGAACACGTTGCTCGGTCTCGTGGTCGGCGCGCTCACGTTCCAGACGCCTCGGATCCACGGCGGCGCGATCGTGTTCGACCGTGGGCCTCGCGGCGTGACGCGGCTGCTGCGAGCGATGAACCGCACCGCGATGACGCTCGGGTTCGTGATCGTTTCGGCCGCACCGGTTGAGGGACGTCTGCTCGCGCACGAGCGACACCACGTCCGGCAGTCGATGCTATGGGGACCGCTGTTCGTTCCGGTGTACCTGGCGCTGGCGATCCCGTTCGGTTACCGGCGACATCCGATGGAACGCGCCGCCCGCCGCGCGGCCGGCGAGAATCAGCCCGGCAAGTGAAGGCTCCGCAATGTCCACGACGTCACTCCACTCGATCGGAGTCGTGTTCGAGAAGCTCGTCGTCCGCTCGATCGAGCTCCCGGTCGATCGTTCGCCGGGCACCCAGGAACTTCGAGCCCATGATGAGGAGGACGAGCACCGCCAGGATGGCGATACCGGCGGGGGTCGAGTACCTGGCCCACCGCTCGTAGCTGGCCCCCAACGCGTAACCGATGAAGGAGTGCGTAATGCCCCACACCAGCGAGCCCGCGACGTCATAGAGGAAGAAGCGCTTCCACTCCATATGAGCGACGCCCGCGACGATGAACCCCACGCTCCGAACGACCGGAATGAACCGCGCGAAGAAGATCGTCTTCCCACCGTGCGTCGCGTAGTAGCGTTCGGCGGCGGCAATCCGCTCAGGGGTTACGAACAGTCGGCGGCCGTACCGCTCCAGGAACCCGCGCCCGTACCGGCGGCCGATCAAGTACCCGAGGTTGTCGCCGAGCACCGCGCCGACGACGACGATGACGATGACGAGCGGCAGCCAGAGATCGCCGATCGCCGCGTACACTCCGCCGAGGAGGACCAGCGTCTCGCCGGGGACGATCACGCCAGCGCCGATCGAGTTCTCCAGAAACGTCGCGAGCCCAACGACGACGTATCCCCACGGCGCGTCGAGGTACGGGCGGAGGAAGTCGATGACCCGTTCGAGCACGGTCGGCAAGTATAGGGAGGGGCATTCCGCCGACCGTCGCACATGAAGACGCGCACCGAGATGTCCGCCGGCGGCGTCGTGTATCGGCGCGTCCACGACGAAGTCGAGATCTGTCTCGCCGCCCGACGGACCCGACGCGGCGACCTTGCGTGGGGCCTTCCGAAGGGGCTTATCGAACTCGAAGAGGCGCCCGAGGAAGCCGCGCTTCGAGAGGTCGCCGAGGAAACGGGGCTTCAGGCCGAGATCGAACAGGATCTGGGGACCGTCCGGTACTTCTACGTTTGGGAGGGCGTGCGCGTTCGCAAGCAGGTTCGGTTCTATCTGATGCGCGCCACCGGTGGCGACGTCTCCAACCACGACGACGAGATGGAGGACGTGCGCTGGTTTCCCGCACAGCGAGCGGTCAAGCGCACGAGCTTCCGCGGTGAACGCGAGCTCGTCGAACGTGCGGTCGAGATGCTTTCGTGAACTCGCTGCAGATCGCGCTCGGCGTGGTCGTCGGACTCGTGGCCGGGACGCTGTCGGGACTATTCGGTGTGGGCGGCGGCGTGATCACGCAACCGGCGGTGTACGCGCTCCTCGGTGGTTCGCCCATCCAGGCCGTGGCGACGCCGCTGCCCGTGATCTTTCCCACGTCGGTCATGGCAGCGTACGCATACGCTCGCGCGGGAGAGGTGAGCTATCGCGCCGCGCGGTGGGGAGCCGGACCGGGCGTCGTCGGCGCGACGATCGGCGCCTACCTCACGACGTTCGTGAACCCGCACGTGCTGCTCCTCGTGGCGTCGGCGCTGATCGGCCTCTCAGGCACGCAGGTCATCCGGGGGCGTACGCCGACGACGCCGTGGGAGAAGGGGAAGACCCCCGTGTGGAAGTACGGGGCGATCGCGTTCGGGGCGGGATTCGCGTCGGGCCTGCTCGGCGTGGGAGGCGGAATCATCATCGTCCCGGCGCTCACGTTGTTGATCGGCATGCCGCTCAAACGCGCGCTCGGGACATCGCTCGTGCTCATCGCCGCGCTCGTCGTCCCCGGGACGCTCGTCCACGCCGCGCTCGGTCACATCGACTGGACGATCTTCCTCGTGCTGGTGGTGGGCGTGATCCCCGGCGCGTGGCTTGGATCACGGATCGCGCTCGGGGCACGGGAACGCACGCTGCGGTTCGCCGTCGGTGCGTTCCTCGTCGCCATCGCCGTCGTCTACGGCATCGAGCAGATCGTCTCCCTCGTGGGAGACGGTGGATAGGATGATGCGGCCGGCGATGCGCAAGCTCGTGCTGCTCCTGTCTCTTCTGTCGCTCGGCGTCGTCTTGGACATGCCGGTCGTTGCCGCGCAACAGACGACGTCGATCCGGCTGACGCTCCTGTCACAAACGCCGTGGAACTCCTCGTACGAAGAGGACGGGCGTGAGCTCCTCATCCGGTTCCGCGCCGAGAACTTCGGCGCCGAGCCGCTCGATGAGCTTTCCATCCTCGTGACGCTCTACGGTCGGCTGATATCGAGGACTGCGTTGGAGGAGGCGCTGATCTCCGATCCACAGTTCCCGCTCGCCGCAGAAACGTACCCGCGCGAGGACGCCATCGGCTCGAACGATTCGCGAGACTTCGAGCTCACCTTCCCGCTCGACTCGGGTGGCATCAATCCGGACGATTCCGGCGTCTACCCGTTGAAGATCGAGCTGCGCAGCGGGACGACGTCGCTCGGTGCGATCCGGACGCCGGTCGTGTTCCTGGTTCGCCGACCCGAGACACCGCTGGGGCTGTCGTGGACGTTCGTTCTGGATAATCCGATCGAGTTCGGACCGGACGGCGTGTTCACGTCGACTTCGCTCGAGCAAAGACTCGCTCCCCGCGGAGCGCTCTCGTCACAGATCCGCGCACTCCGGGCGCTGGCAACGAGGCCTCCGCAACCCGTCGTGGACGTCGCCGTGTCGCCGATGCTGCTCCGTCAGCTGGCGATGATGCGCGACGGGTACAAGGTCATCGTCGCGGGCGAGATTCGACGCGTGGATGCGGGCGATGACGGCGCACGCGACGCCGCTGATGCCCTCGCCGACCTCCAAGAGATCGCCGCCGCGCCGAACGTGCGCGTGAGCGCCATGCCGTTCTCGGCTCCCGAGCTCCCGTCACTCCTCGCGGGAGGACTCGGTCAGGACCTGCCCGAGCAACTGGAGCGCGGACGAGACGTCGTGTCGACACTTCTCGAGACGACACCCGTGTCAGGCGTCCTTCGTCCGCCCGACAGCGCCATCGACGACGCGACGATCCGCGAGCTCGCGGCGGCCGGCATCTCAACCGTCATCGTTGGGCCCGAGACCGTCGAAGCAGAGCCGCATCCGCAAGGCTTCGCGGGCCCGCCCGCGGCGACGCTGGGCGACGACGGCGAGATCCACGCGGTCGTCCCCGATCCGGCCGTCGCGGGGTTGCTCGAATCCTCTGGCGCGACGGGCGATCCTGTTCGCGACGCGCAGATCGTCGTCGGCGCGCTCGCGTCGATCTGGCAGGAGCAACCCGGATTGGTCCGGGGCCTCGCGCTCGTCGTGCCTGAGGACGCGACCCTTCCCGGCCGCTTCTACGTTCCCTTCACCCGAGCGATCGCCAGTGCACCATGGCTCACGCCGATGCACGTCGAGGAGTTGACGACGACGTTCGTTCCGGCGGAACCGTCGGTGCTCGCGCCGACGTCGCCGAGCCTGTTCGATTTCACGTACGTGAATGAGCTGCGGCAGGCCCGGCGTCGCATCTCGACGTTCCGGGACATCATCGTGGGCGAAAGCGACGAGCCCGATCGGCTGGAGGGCACGCTCCTGCTGGCGGAGTCCCGTCAGTTCCTCTCGGATCCCGGGGGCGGTCTGGCGTTCATCGCAGGCGTTCACGACTCGGTTTCCGCCGTGTTCCGCTCGGTGACGATCGACACGGTGGACAACATCACGCTGACGTCGAGCACGGGGAGCGGGATCCCGGTCACCGTGCGGAACGGCGCGGATTCAGCGCTCCGTGTGCGCCTGCAGCTCACGTCGGACTTCCTGCTCGGAACTCCCCCGGAGCAGGATCTCGAGCTCCGGCCGCGTGAATCTCGAACGGTCACATTCCGCGTGAACGCGCGATCCACAGGACGTTTCCGAGCCGAGCTCAACGTTCTGGCGCCAGCCGGGCGCATCATCGCCACACGACAGCTCACCATCCGGTCGACGGTGTACAACCGGATCGCGTTGTTGATCACGATCGCCGCCGGTCTCGTGCTGCTGGGGTTGTGGGCGAGGAGGTTCATCCCACGCCGGACGTCGTGAACCCACAGCCGCCGGAGACGGACCCGCCGGCGGAGGAATCGGGGACCGCGTTCGTTCGCAACACCGCGGTCATGTCGCTCGGAACGGCGCTCTCGCGCTTGACAGGGTTCCTTCGTCTCGCGGCGATGGCGTTCGCCATCGGGATCGCCGAGTCGCGTCTCCCCGACGCGTACAACGTCGCGAACATCACCCCGAACATCGTGTACGAGCTCGTGCTCGGCGGAATCCTCACGTCCGTCGTCGTCCCCGTCGTCGTCGAGTGGTTGCAGGAACGCGGACGGGACGAGGCGTGGGACGTCGTCCGGAGGCTCCTGACGATCGCGTTCCTCGTGCTATCGGGAGTGGCGCTCGTGGCGATCGCGCTCGCACCGTGGATCGTCGACCTGTACACGATCGGCGTGCCGTCGACGGACCAAGCGATCGTCCGCGAATACTCGACGTTCTTCCTTCGCTGGTTCATGCCCCAGGTCGTCTTCTACGGGATCGGGGCGATCGCGATCGGCCTGCTTCAGGCGCATCGCCGGTTCGCGGTGCCGATGTTCGCGCCGATCCTCAACAACCTGGTGGTGATCGCGACGTTCCTCGCGTTCGCCGCGATGGACGACCCGCCGTTGGGATCCCCCGAGCTCGCGACGACCGCCCAGAAGTACGTGCTGGCCATCGGGACGACGGCCGGTGTCGCCGCGATGACGATCGCCCTGTGGCCGGCACTGCGGGCGACAGGATTCAGCTTCGCGCCGCGGTTGGGGTTCGCACACGCCGCCGTTCGGCGCATGTCGCATCTGGCGAAATGGATCCTGCTGTACGTCGCCGCGAACCAGGCCGGACTGCTCGTCGTCATCGTGCTCGCCGACCGGATCGCAGGTGGATACACCGCGTACGCGAGCGCCTTCATCCTGTTCCAACTCCCGCACGCGATCTTCGCCGTCTCCATCTTCACCGCGCTTCTGCCTGCGATGTCGGGGCGCTGGGCGGATCAGGACCCGGATGGATTCCGACGTCTGCTGGCGCAAGGAATCCGGGCTACGGCGGCGATCGTGATTCCCGCTGCGCTCGGCTACCTCGTCCTGGCCAGGCCGATCGTGCGCTTGCTTCTCGAACACGGCGTCGCGGGCCCGCGGAGCGGCGAGCTCGTCTCGGACGTCCTCGTGGCGTTCTCCGTCGGACTGTTCCCGTTCTCGGTGTTCCAGCTGCTGCTCCGCGGCTACTACGCCATGCAAGACACACGAACGCCGGCCGTGGTGAATCTCGTGGCGGTCGCGATCAACGTCGCCGTGGACCTGTTCCTGTTCTTCGTGCTCGATCTCGGCGTACCGGGGCTGGCGCTCGGCCACGCCGCGTCGTATGTGTTCGGTGGGACGATACTCACCGTCCTGATCGGGCAGCGGCTCGGCGGGTTGGGCGGAGGACGCGTCCTCGAGAGCATCGGCCGCAGCGCGCTCGTGGGCGTCGCGACCGCCGGCGTGGCATGGGTCGTGGCGTGGGCCCTGGGCGAAGCCGTCGGAACGGAGACGATCGGGGCGCAGTCTCTGCAGGTGCTTACCGCGGTCGCTGCCGGACTCGTGGTGTTCCTCGTGGGGTCGAGCGCGCTCGGCATCGAGGAGGTGGACGCGGTCAGGAGGCAGCTCGTCGGACGGTGGAGACGATGACCGCGGGTTACGGTTCGCATCTCGGCGACGACGGCGGGCTCGTCGGCAAGCTGTTCATCATCTGGCTCCTTGCGTTGGCCATACTTTTTGTGGCCCTGTGGGACGGCGGATCGATCGGCATCGCGTACCTTCGCAACGCGAACCTCGCGCAAGATGCGGCGCGGGCGGGCGTAGATCGATTCGAGGAAACCGGCGAACGACGGCGGGCCAGAAGTACTGTCGTCGAGACGGTCGCTGCTGCCGAAGGCGACGCCTGTGTGGACGATGTCACGGTCTCCCGTCGGGGCAAGATCACTGTTGTCGTCACCACGGACGCGGGAACGCTCGTCGCCGGGCGGATCGGATTGCTCGACGACCTGACGGCTGTCACATCGACGGCGACGGCGTCGCCGGGCTGACAACCTGCGCTCCGCGCGCCGCTCGGAGCTCGCGCGCATCAGCTGTTGGCAACACGGCCGGGCATACACTCAGGGCATGCAGACGCAGCACGGCGCGACCGTCATCGCCGATCGATACGTCCTCGAGGAGGAGCTCGTTAGGTGCGCCGCGGGGACGACGGTGCGGGCTCGGGATCGATTGCTCGGTCGCGACGTCGCGGTCACGCTGATCCATCCGGCTCTCGGCGACGACGACATGTTCGCCGCGTGCCTGTTCGAGGAGAGAAAGCGCGTGGCGAAGGTCTCGGGTCGGGGCATCGCGCGACTGCTCGATACCGGAGAGGAGGACGGGATCCTGTTCCTCGTCCGCGAGCACGTCGATGGCGAGACCGCAAGGGAGGTGCTTCGTCGCGACGGTCCGCTCGACATCGACGTCGCCGTTCGTGTCGGGGTGGCCGTTCTGGACGCGCTGGCCCTTGCCCACGACGGCGGTGTGCTGCATCTGGGCATCGGGGTCGACGACGTCGTCGTCAAGGCCGACGGAACCGCGTCGGTCACCGGGCTCGGCATCCCTTCGGCCGTCGTCGAGGGGAAGCCCCGAGAGTCCACTCGTTTCATCGGCGAGCGAGTGGCACCCGAGGTCGCGGCGAGGGCGTCGTCGGAGATCGACGATCCCGAGATCGACGCACGCGCCGACGTGTTCGCCGTAGGGGCGCTCGTGTTCGAGCTGCTGACGGGCGAGGCCCCCGCGGGGCGATCTTCCCCACGCGCGATCCGATCTGACGTGCCGCGGGCAGTGGATCGAGTCACCACGCGGGCGCTCGCGCCCGATCCCTGTGACCGGTTCCCGGATGCCCGCGCGTTCTCGGCCGCCCTCCACCAGACGCGGCATGGCCTTTCGGTCTCGGCTCGGGACGACGTGCTCGAGGAAGCGTCGCCGCTCGAGTGGTTGCGTACCTGGGTCGCCGCTCCGTTCGCCATCGCGGCGGTCGCAGCCGCCGTCATCGGGCTCGGTTTGTGGTTCGGTCGCCTCGAGGTGGGTGGCCCACTCGGCATCCGGCCGGCGGAACCTCTCGTGGGGCCGAGCGAGCCCTTGACCGAAGTCGTAACGCCGGCGGCGGTCGCGACGTTCGATCCGTTCGGCGACGGCAGCGAGAACGATTCGACGGCGCCGTACGCGGTGGATGGCGATCCGTCGACGGCGTGGCGTTCGGAGAACTACTTCGACGGAAGCCTGCGCAAGCAGGGCGTCGGACTCGTGTTCGACCTCGGCGAGCAGCGAGCCGTAACCGGGTTCCGGCTCATCGCGCCGAACGCCGGGTACGTGTTCCACACAGCAGTGGGAGACGACCCCGAATCGCTCCTCGGTGAGGTCGGCTCGCCGAACGTCGCAGAGTCGGACACGCGGGGCGAACTCGTCGGCGAGGGCCGGTACGTGTTGGTCTGGATCACCACGGTCGTCCGCGTGGAGGACGGGATCCGCGCCGAGATCGCCGAGTTCCGGGCGGTGGTCGAGGCTGCCTGAGGCGCCCGACCGAGACGAGGATCTCGTCCGGCGCTACCTGTCGGGAGACGGTGGAGCCTTCGCCATCCTCGTGGAACGTCACGAACGCCGCGTCTACAACCTCGCGCTTCGGATGACCGGGCGAGAAGAGGACGCGCGGGACGCGGCACAGGACGCGTTCCTCACTGCCCTCCGCAAGCTGTCGTCATTCCGAGGTGAAGCGGCGTTCACGACGTGGATGCATCGCGTCACGGTCAACGCGTGCTACGACCTGCTGCGCAAGCGGCAGCGACAACCGATGCTCGAGCGAGGCAACGAGGATCTCCCCGCACCCGAGCCGGTGCCGCATCCGGACCACTCCGACGACGTCGTGCTGTCGATCGACGTTCAACGCGCGCTCATGCAGGTTCCGGAGGACTTTCGCGCGGTGATGGTGCTCCACGACGTTCAGGACCTGCCTCAGGACGAGGTCGCGGCGATCCTCGGGATCGCCGTCGGAACGGTGAAATCCCGGCTGCATCGCGGTCGGGTGGCACTGGCCAAGGCCCTCGGAACGGAGCGGGTGGGTCGGCGCGGGTCGGCGCTCACTGCCGACGTCACGCCGGGCGCCGTGGAGCGGGAACGTCCCCGCGCTCCCGGGCCGTCTGACGAAACGATGCCCCGATGACCCATCCTGACCAGCTCCTTGCCGACTACGTCGAGGGCACGCTCGCGGAACGCGAGCGTGCCCTGCTCCACGAGCACCTTTCGACGTGTGCGGTCTGCCGGGAGGAGCTCGAGCTTGCTCAGAAAGCAGTCTCAGCGCTGGCCACACTCGAGGAACGTCCGGTCCCCCTCGGCGTCACAGGCCCAGTCCTGGCGGAGGCGGAACGTCGGTTCGAGCGCCGCCGTACCGTCGTCTGGCAGCGCTTGCAGTGGGGCGCCGGTATCGCTGCGGCCGCCGCCCTCGTCCTGGTCTTCGCGCTGAACGTCGGCGGGAACGGCGCCGATCCGGCGATCCGAGCGGAAGGCGGGCGCGCCGGCATGGCGGCCTCCGAAGCGGCCGCGGAGCCGGAACAGCTCGACGTCATCGAGAAGCGGGATCGCAACTACGCAGAGGCCGACGTCCGCGAATTCGCGGAGCAGGCCGCGCGGACGGCTCGCGTCGGCGACAACGGGGAGGAGGCCGCTCCCCAGGCCGGAACCGCCTCCGGAGGCGGGTCGGCCGCCGGCGCGACGATGGCGGCGAGCGCCGCCGCCGATCTGGTCACCGCCGCCCCGGCGATCGAGTGTCTGCGGTCCGCGGAGGTCCCCCTCGACGACCCGGGAGATCGGCTCCTGTCCATCATCGAAGCGAGGTTCGCGGGAACTCCGGCCTATTTCGCCGCACTCCTCGACAGCTCCGGCGAGGGACAGCCCGCCGACAGCGTCATCGTCTGGGTCGTGGATCGTCGGGACTGCCAGATCCTCTCGTCCGCCACCCAGCCCGTCTGACCACACCTGCCCCTCGGTGCCGCCGCACGGTGCGAGCGGGCACTCGTAGAGTGACGGGTCGTGAGATACCGCGTCGAGGAGCTCGCCGCTTTCTGCGATGTCTCGGTCGACACCGTCCGCTACTACCAGACGCGTGGGCTGCTCCAGGCGCCGCGTCGCGAGGGCCGGCATGCCTGGTACGGAGACGAGCACGCCGACCGAATCCGGGAGGTCCGGGAGCTCCAGAGGAAGGGATTCACGCTCGCCGCGATCAAGCGCGTGCTCGACGGCGAGCTCGGCCGCGCCGACGTTGACCTTGCCGCCGCGGTCCACGCCGCTCGCGGTGACGGGGAGCGGGACGACCTCCTCACGCTGGACGAGTTCGCGCGGCGCAGCGGAGTCCCCGCATCGTTGATCCAGGCGGTGGAGCGCGAGGGCATCAAGCTGGGTCGAACGGTCGAGGGCATCGAGCGCTACACGACGGCAGATATCGACATGGTCCGGGCAGCGCTCCGGCTGCTCGAGTTCGGACTGCCGGTCGGCGAGCTCCTGTCGCTCGCCAGAGACGCCAACGACGCGATGGTTCACCTCGCCACCCGCGCCGTCGAGATGTTCGACCAACACGTGAGGAGACCGATCGCCGACACTGCCTCCTCAGACGACGCGGCCGCCGCTCAGCTCGTCGACGCCTTCGACTCGCTGCTTCCCGCCGTGACGAATCTCGTGGCCAATCACTTCAGGCGCGTGCTTCTGGCGGAGGCGGAGGACCGGCTCCGGTGACGCAAAGCGACGATCTCCCAGTTGGGGATGAGAAGGTCACGACGGTGCGCGCGATGTTCGACCGCGTCGCTCACCGCTACGACCTGGTGAACCGGGTCATGACGTTCGGCATGGACGTGGGGTGGCGCCGTCGAACGGTTCGCGAACTGCGCCTTCCCGGCGGCGCTCGGGTCGCGGACCTCGCGTGCGGGACGGGCGATCTGTGCAACGAGCTCGAGCGGAACGGCTATCGAGCCGTGGGGTTCGACTTCTCGCGCGGGATGCTCGTCAACGCGACGACCAGCGTGCCGCTGGTCCAGGCCGACATCCTTAGGCTGCCGATCTCGGACGGAACGATCGACGGCGCAACCTGCGGCTTCGCGTTACGGAACGTGACCGACGTGGGCGCGCTGTTCACGGAGGTCGCGCGGATCCTGCGTCGCGGCGGTCGCGCGGCGTTCCTCGAGACGAGCGAACCGGAGGGGCGTCTCATGCGAGCCGGCCACCGCGTGTACTTCGGTCGGATCGTTCCGATGATCGGCGGCGCGCTCTCAGATCGAGACGCCTACCGATACCTCCCTCGTTCGATGGCCTACCTGCCGAAGCCAGACGAGCTGGTCGCATCGATGCGCTCGGTGGGATTCGCCGACGCAGCTCGCGTGCCGCTCGCCGGCGGAGTGGCCCAGATCGTCGCCGGAACGCGGTCGTGAGCGATCCGGCTCTCGTCGCGCGGGCCTCGAAGCTCGGTCCGTCATTCGATCTCCTGGCGAACTATCAGGTGGGTGGATTCTTCTTCGAGAGATCCGGTCTGGGCGTGTCCGGGATCGGGGTGGCGCACACAATCTCGATCGAAGCGGGGCCCGAACGGATCCTTCGGATGTCACGGATGCTCGCCGACCTCCTCGGGGAGATCCGTCGCGACGAGAACGCGCCGGCTCCGGTCGCCGTTGCGGCGATCCCGTTCGGAGACGACACGGCTGCCGAGGCGGCGATCCCGGAGCGTGCGGCGGTACGACGCGATGCGGGAGAGACGTGGCAGATCGACGTCGTGCCGGCGGGTCTCGCGCCACTCGATACGCCGCGCGAGCGGTGGACCGGCCGAGCGATCCCATTCGCGCCGTTCGCCGACATGCAGCTGCGCCCCGATCCGGAGCCCGACGACTACGCGGCGGCGGTCGAGCGCGCGACGAAGCGGATCAGGGCAAACGAGTTCCAGAAGGTGGTTCTGGCTCGTTCGTTGATCGTCGACGCCGAACGGGAGCTCGACGCCAAGCAGCTTCTGTGGCGGCTCCGAGCCGTGGACCCGGACTGCTATGCCTTCGCAACGCTGCCGTTCGGGGCGCCCCCGGGAGCGATCCTCGTCGGCGCGTCGCCTGAGCTGCTCGTTTCGCGTCATGGCCGCGACGTTCGAGCGACGCCGCTGGCGGGCTCGGCGCAGCGGTTCGGCGATGCGTCGCGAGACCGCGCTTCGGCCGACAAGCTGTTCCGTTCCGAGAAGGAGCGCGAGGAGCATCGCGTCGTTGTCGAGGACGTGGGACATGTGCTCGGCGCGTTCTGTGACGAGCTGGAGCATCCGCACGAGCCCGAGCTCCTCGGAACCGCGAACGTGTGGCACCTCGCGACGCCGTTCCGCGGCCGGCTCCACGACCCGGGCGTCAGCGTGCTCGAGCTCGTCGCGGCGCTGCACCCGACGCCCGCAGTGTGCGGAACCCCGCGTGAAGAGGCGCGCGAAGCGCTCGCCGAGCTCGAACCGATCGATCGCGGCGCGTACGCCGGCCCGGTGGGATGGGTCGACGCCAACGGAGACGGCGAGTGGGCGATCGCCCTTCGGTGCGCCGAGATCACCGGCAAGACGGCGCGCCTGTTCGCCGGGGCGGGCATCGTCGCGGATTCGGTTCCCGAGGCCGAGGTCGACGAGACCGAACGAAAGTTCCGCGCGCTGCTCGACGCGCTTCGCTGGGGCTAGTCGCCCTCGAGCGGCAGCGCAAGCGGAGCGTCCTCGTCGCCGAACCCGGCACGCCGGTAGAACGGAACGGATCGCTCGCTGGGCCACAGGATCGCGCCGCTCGCACCCCGACTCTGCGCGCACCCCACGGCTGCATCGAGGAGCGCCCCCCCGACACCACCGTTGCGAAGTTCAGGCTCCACGTACATGTTCGTGATATACGCGATGGGACGCTCGCCGCGGCGAAGGTTCGGATGCGGAACACGCTCCACGAACTGGACCCAAACGCATCCGATGAGGGGGCCGTCTCGCTCGGCAACGAACGCCTTCCACTGTTGTCCGCCAAGCGCGTCCTGCACGAACGACACCATTTCGTCGACGAACGACTCGACCGTGATCGACCGCTGCGTACCGGCCTCGATGCGGAACTGCCATCGGAGCCGCGCAAGTTCATCCGCGTCGCGAACCGTCGCCTCTCGCACGACGTGGCCCTCCGGAGGCGGGAGCGTCATCGTTCGATGCTATGCGCGTAACGCGTCTGCGACCGCTGCATGGACCGTGGCGTGGCGCCGCACGTTCTCTTCGCGGTCGATGGGAACCTCGACGACGTGAACGCCGCCGGCCGACCGAGCGCGCTCGACCGCCGGGACGACGTCTGAAGCGAGGTCGACGCGCTCATGCCCGGCGCCGGCTGCGGTGCAGACCGCCGACAGGTCGAGACCATGCGGAGTCGTGAAGAGCTCCTCGAGCTCGGGAACGTCCTGCTGCGCGAGGAACGAGAAGATCACGCCGCCGTCGTTGTTCGGCACGACGAACACGCAATCGATCCCTCGCCGGGCGCTCCACAGGAGGGACCCGACGTCGTGGAGGAGCGTCAGGTCACCGCAGTACGCGACCGTCGGCGCCCCGGGCGCGGCCGCACCGAGCGCCGTGGAGACGAACCCGTCGATCCCGCTCGCCCCGCGGTTCGCCAGCACGCGCAGCCCCTCGCGCGGCACCATGTAGGCGTCGAGATCGCGCACGGGCATGCTCGAGCCGACGACGAACGTCGACCCGTCCGGCGCGGACGCCGCAACGTCACGCGCGAGCCGTCCTTCGTACGGCTCGTCCCACCCGTCGATCGTGGTGTCGACAGCACCCCGCGCTCGGACGTCTGCGTGGTGCCAGGTCTTGTGCCACGGCGTCTCGAGCCGCGCGTCCACAAGGTCTTGGATCTCCGGCATGACTGAGGCTGCTTCCGCTCGGAGCGTCCACGCAGCTTTGCGATGTGGGTCACCCACGACGTGATCCTGATCGAGGATCACGAGCCGCCCGGCACGGCGCACGAGCTCCAGAACGGCACGCGATGTCGGGGCGGCACCGAACTGAAGGACCACATCCGGGACATGGGTGGAGAGGAACCGCTCATTCGCGACGAGGAAGGGACCGGCCGAAAGCGTTCCCGGAACACGCAGACCCGAAGTGGGCTCGGCCAGAACCGGCCATCCGACCGACGCTGCGAGATCCGGCAACGTCGGAGGTGATTCACGCATCGATCCGACCACGACGATCCCCCGCTCCGCGTGAAACTCGTCGCGGAGGCGGGCCAGTTCCTCCGGTTCGGCACGCTCGCTGATCGTGAACTCGGTCCCCGATGGAGGTGACGCAGTCATCGCGACGGGTCGGGGGACGAGCGGCTCGCGGAATGGGAGGTTCAGATGCACCGGGCCGGGCGGTGGTCCCATCGACGCCCGCGTCGCCTGGAGGACCACGTCGTGCCACCGTTCCTCCTCCGGTACATCACCGGGGACCGGTGCGTCGAACGACGCCCGCACGTAGCCGTCGAACATCCCCGGCTGCTCGATGGTCTGGTTCGCACCGGTGGCGCGAAGCTCCGGCGGCCGATCGGCCGTCAGAAGCACCAGCGTCGTTCGTGACATGAACGCCTCGACGACGGCGGGGAACAGTTCCGCGGCGGCGGTGCCGCTCGTGGTGCACACGGCGACCGGCTTGCCCGTGGCCTTAGCGATCCCGAGTGCGAAGAACGCGGACGAGCGTTCGTCCAGATGAACGTGCGTGCGGACGTGTGGATGCCTTCGAAGAGCGAGCGCGGTCGGCGTCGAACGTGAGCCGGGCGACACGCACGCGTGTTCCAAGCCAAACCGAACGAGGTCGTCCACCACCCACCACGCCGCCGCGAACGACTGCTCGGCCTCGCTCACGTCCGCCCGATCCACAACCCGGCTGCGAGGAGGACGCCGAAGACGATCTGCAGCACTGCAGTACCGACAAGGACGCCGATCAACGCGCGGCCCCGCGCACCGGCGATCGCGGTGACCTGCCTGTTCGCGACGGGCAGGGCGCCGAACGCGAGAAGCGCCCACGGCGTGATCCCGATCCCGTCGTCGATCGCCTCGGCGATCACGCCCAGCGCGACGACGAGGAACGCCGCCACAACGCACGCTCGGTACAACGCCCGGGTCCGCCGGTCACCGAACCGAACCGCAAGCGTCCGACGACCGGCCGCGGCGTCCGTCTCGATGTCACGGAGGTTGTTCGCCACCAGGATGGCGACGGCGAGGAACCCCACCGCCGCGCTCGACCACCATGCGGCGGCGGGCACCGATTCCGCGTGCGCGAAGGCCGTTCCGGCGGTCGCCAGAACGCCGAAGTAGAGGAACACCATGAGCTCGCCGAGCCCGAGCTCCGCGTAGGGTCTCGGGCCCCCGCTGTACAGCCAGAGCGCGAGCATCGCCGTCGCCCCGAGCGGCACGAGCCACAACGTCGTCACCAACGCCAGAGCCAGACCCGCGATGCCGGCGACGAACACGCACGCGAGCGCCGCTAGGAGCACCGACCGCGGGGAAGCGAGTCCGGACGACACCAGTCTCGGCGGCCCGATGCGTTCCGCGGTGTCGACGCCGCGAATGCCGTCGTGGTAGTCGTTCGCGTAGTTCACGCCGATCTGCAAACCGAGCCCGACGAGCAGCGCGGCGACGAACCGCCACGGCACGACCTCATGCGCCGCGGCCGTCCCCACGACGACGGGTGTCACACTCGCGCCGAGCGTTCGCGGACGCGCGCCGCGCACCCAGATCGATACCGCGCTCACGACCAGGGCACACTGCAGGCCGACGTCACGGCCGCTTGGGGAATCGGGAGAAGTCCGGGTCTCGTTTCTCGACGAACGCGTCCCGACCCTCCTGGGCCTCCTCGGTCATGTAATAGAGGAGCGTCGCGTCGCCGGCGAGGTTCTGCACGCCGGCGAGCCCGTCGATCCCGGCGTTGTAGCCGGCCTTGAGCAGCCGGAGCGCGAGCGGGCTCATGCGGAGCATCTCGCGGCACCAGGCGATCGTTTCGGTCTCGAGGTCGTCGAGCGCCACGACCGTGTTCACGAGGCCCCAGTCGAGCGCCGTTCTCGCGTCGTACTGCCGGCACAGGAACCAGACCTCTTTCGCGCGCTTCTCGCCGATCTGCCGCGCGAGCAGGTTGATGCCGTAGCCGCCGTCGAACGAGCCCACCTTCGGGCCGCTCTGACCGAATCGGGCGTTGTCGGCGGCGATCGTGAGGTCGCAACAGAGATGGAGGACGTGGCCACCGCCGATGGCATACCCGGCGACCATCGCAACCACCGGCTTGGGCAGCCGGCGGATCTGGATCTGGAGGTCGAGGACGTTCAGCCGGCCGATGCCGCGCTCGTCGACGTAGCCGTCGTCGCCACGGATCCTCTGGTCGCCGCCGCTCGAGAACGCCTCGGTTCCCTCACCGGTCAGGATCACCACGCCGACCGCCGGATCGTCTCTCGCGACGTCGAACGCGCGCGACAGCTCGCGAACCGTGAGCGGGCGGAACGCGTTCCGAACCTCCGGCCTGGCCATGGTGATCTTCGCGATGGCCTCGGCAGTCTCGTACCGGACATCGGAGTACTCGCCGGACGCGATCCATTCCATGACTACGCACTCCTAGAGCGATCGCTCGAACCGTTCGCTAGCCTAGCCGATGTGACACGGGAACCAGCCCTCGACCTCGTCGAACACGACCTCGTCGCCGTCCGGCTTCCTCCCGGCCCGCGTTGGCTCGGCGTCCTCGACGAGGCATGGGAGCGCGGCGCCGCAGTGATCCCCATCGACTCCCGCGCGGCCGCACCAGCCGCCGAACGTCTGGTCCGTCGAGCGCACCCGACGGCCATCCTTTCGGAGAGCGGCATGATGCGCCCCCCCGACGGCGAGCCCGTCGACGACGGCGTCGCGCTCGTCGTCGCGACGTCCGGTACGTCGGCCGAACCGAAGCTCGTCGAGCTCGAACGCGATGCGATCGAGGCCGCGGTCAGGGGATCGGCGGAAGCGCTTGCGGCCTCGGCCGGCGACGGATGGGTCCTTTGCGTTCCGACGTCGCACGTGTCCGGCATGCTCGTCCTGTACCGCGGTCTCATCCTCGGGGCGCCCGTCGACGCTCACCCGGGGTTCGATCCGCGTCGGATCGGCGCAGTGCAGGAGATGTCCTTCGTCTCGATCGTCCCGACGATGCTCGTCCGGTTGCTCGACGCCGGCGTCGAGCTCGACGGGTTCACCGCGATCCTCGTCGGCGGCGGTCACCTCCGACCGGACGTTCGGGAGCGGGCCGAACGTGCCGGCGGGCGAATCGTCGAGACGTACGGCCTGACCGAGAGCTGCGGCGGCGTGGTCTACGACGGCGTGCCGCTCGCCGGTGTCGCCGTTCGCGTCGACGCGAACGGAAGGATCGAGCTCGGCGGGCCGACGCTGATGAAGCGGTACCGCTCCGATCCGGGCGCGACGATGGACGCGTTCACCGACGACGGATGGCTGCGAACGCGAGATGTGGCGACGTTCGACGGGGAGGGAAGGCTCGACGTGGTGGGCCGGATCGACGACGCGATCACGACGGGGGGCGAGACGGTGTGGCCGCGCGAGGTCGAATCCATCGTCTCGTTGCACCCAAAGGTGGCGGACGTTTCGGTCGTCGGCCGTCGAGATGACGAGTGGGGGGAGCGGGTCGTGGCGCTGGTCGTGCCGCGGGATCCGGCGGACCCACCGACGCTTGAGGAGCTCCGGACGCTCGTAACCGAGCGGCTAGGCCGATTCAAGGCGCCCCGCGAGCTCGAGATCGTCACCGACGTTCCCCGAACGGCGATCGGGAAAGTGCGACGGCCTGGCGAGACCATGGTTACGCCGGAATAGTCTCCGGTTATCTTGCTTGGAGAGGCGTGGTGATGACCGAGACGCGTGAGGTGGTCGTGCTGGGTTCTGGCCCGGCGGGATTCACCGCCGCCCTGTACGCGGCACGGGCGAACCTGCGTCCCCTCGTCCTCAAGGGTCTCGAGTCGGGCGGGCAGTTGATGCTGACGACCGACGTCGAGAACTACCCCGGCTTCCCAGACGGAATCATGGGCCCCGAGCTCATGGAAGCGATGGAGAAGCAGGCCGCTCGGTTCGACGCCGAGATCGTGGCCCAGTCGGCAACCCGAGTGGATCTCTCGGAACGACCGTTCGGCGTCTGGGCGGGCGACCACGAGTGGCGCGCCCGCACCCTCGTCATCTCGACGGGCGCGAGCGCCAAGTGGCTCGGCGTCCCGGGCGAGGAGCGGCTCCGGGGGCGCGGCGTCTCGGCCTGTGCGACGTGCGACGGGTTCTTCTTCCGCGATCGTGAGCTGGTCGTGGTCGGCGGCGGCGACACCGCGATGGAGGAGGCCTCGTTCCTGACGAAGTTCGCGAGCAAGGTGACCATCGTGCACCGCCGCGACGAATTCCGCGCATCGAAGATCATGCAGGAACGAGCGCTCGCGAACCCCAAGATCGACGTCGTGTGGAACACCGTCGTCGACGAGATCACCGGCAACGGTGCCGTGAGCGGCGTCAAGCTCAGGAACGTCAACGACGGAACCGTGAATGACTTCGCCACCGACGGCGTGTTCATGGCGATCGGACATACGCCGAACACGTCGCTGTTCGAGGGACAGCTCGAGCTCACCGACGGTGGGTACATCGTCGTGCAGGAACCGACGACCGCGACGAGCGTTCCCGGTGTGTTCGCCGCCGGCGATGTCACCGATCGCCACTACCGTCAGGCGGTGACGGCGGCGGGTCAGGGGTGCAAGGCCGCGATGGACGCCGAGCGCCTCCTCCAGATGGAAGCGCATTCGACGGCGGAATCCACCACTGCGCCGCTTGGTTGACAACGTTGGCACCGAGAGCAGCAACCAACGACGAAAGGAAATGAACCGTGGGGCTGATGGGTGACGTGACGGATCAGGACTTCGACGAGCGAGTGCTGAAGTCCGACGCGCCGGTGCTGGTGGACTTCTGGGCCGAGTGGTGCGTGCCGTGCCACATGGTCTCGCCGGTCGTCGAGGAGATCGGTCGTGACAAGGGCGACGCGCTCCAGGTGGTCAAGCTCAACATCGACGAGAACCCCGAGGTCACCCGGCGGTTCGGCATCATGAGCATCCCGACGCTGATGCTGTTCAAGGACGGAGCGGAGGCCGCGCGCCTGATCGGCGCTCGGGGCAAGGACGCTCTGTTGCGCGAGCTCGACCCGCATATCGCCGCCTAGAGCGGCGCGTGGATTGCGACACTTGCAGTATTGCCTCCGGCGTTCGCCTACCCGGACACTTCTCGGATGGAGCTGATCCGACAGGGACATCACGGTGAGGAGGTCCGCGACGTCCAGCACCGGTTGCTGGGCGCGGGGATCCGCATCGACCCGGACGAGCTCGACGGAACGTTCGGTCCGTCCACCGAGGCCGCTGTGCGCGAGTTCCAGCGGCATCGCGGATTGCCTCCCGACGGCGTGGTCGGTTCAGACACGTGGGGAGAGCTCGTCGAGGTGGGCTACCGCATCGGCGACAGAACGTTGTACCTGCGTTCCCCCGCATTCCGAGGCGACGACGTCCGCGAGCTCCAACGCATGCTGAACGCATTGGGCTTCGACGCCGGAAAGCAGGACGGCATCTTCGGTTCGAAAACGGCGCGTGCCGTCCGAGAGTTCCAGCGGAACGTCGCGTCGAAGGCGGACGGGATCGTCGGTCTGGCCACGGTCCGCTCGCTCGAGGGCATGCGACCGACGCTCCACGGACCGAGCCGAGCGATGGTTCGCGAGGCCGAGACGGTGAGCCGCATGGGCGCGTCGCTGGTCGGATCGATCATCGCCGTCGACCCCGGCCACGGGTCGACCGATCCGGGCCTGGAGGCCCGCGGGCTAGCAGAGGCCGACGTGGCGACGGCCGTCGCGATGGCACTCGTCGACGACCTCACTCGGCGAGGCGCACGGCCGCTCCTGCTGCGAACGGCGACCGATAACCCCGACGTCCACGACCGGGCTCGCCGCGCGAACGCCGCCGACGCGACGGCGTGCATCTCCATCCATCTCGGCGGCGGCGACCTCGTCCCCCGTGGCTTCGTTTGCTGCTACTTCGGAACCCCGAGCACGCACTCCCCCATGGGTATGCACCTCGCAGATTCGCTGCGTTCGTCGCTGAACCAGCTCGGCCTGCCGGACGGCGGCGTCAGACCGCTCGCCATCACGATGCTCCGCGAAACGCGGATGCCGGCCGTCCACGTCGAGCTCGCCGTCGCGGCGAACGAGGACGAGGCCGAGCGCGTCGCGGAGCCGGCGTTCCCGGCATCTGCGGCGACGGCGATCGCCGACGGGCTGGAGCGGTTCCTCGGCGCCGGGCTCGTCGTGCACGACGAACGCGCTTCGTCGGGCCGCGCCTAGGCGCGTCCTCGATCCAAGGGTCCCCCGGTATCTCGTCGTGCACGTGACAGCGCGAGCAGGACGACGCCGAGCGCGACACCGAGCAGCGTCGCCTTCACTGTGCGGCGAACCTCGTCGGCTGACGGCGATTCCACGCGGCGTATCGTAGCGACCCGCTGCTTCCAGAAGGGGGTCGCCGTGCGCTTCAACCTGATGCTCGAGGGTCAGGAGGCGGTGACGTGGGAACGATGGCTCGCCGTCGCCGACGCGTGCGAGCGACTCGGCTTCGAGGGCTTGTACACCTCCGACCACTATCTCTCGGTCATGCGCGCCACCGATCGCGGCTCGAACGACGCGTGGACGATCCTGTCGGCGCTCGCGGCGCGAACCGAACGTATCCGCCTGGGGACGATGGTCTCACCCGTGACCTTCCGTCACCCGACGGTGCTCGCGAAGGTCGCCACGACGGTCGACCGGATCGCGGGAGGACGCGTCGACATCGGGATGGGCGCCGGATGGTGGGTGGAGGAGCATCGAACACACGGCTTCCCGTTCCCCCCGACCGGGGAACGGATGCAGATGCTCGAGGAGCAGCTCGAGATCGTTCACGGGCTCCTCACCGAGGACACGTTCTCGTTTCACGGTGCTCACTATCGCCTGGACGAGAGCCGGTTCGCGTTCAAGCCCGTCCAGCGACCGCATCCGCCCATCACCCTCGGGGGGAAGGGAGGACCGAGGATCTCGCGGCTCGCGGCCCGGTGGGCGGACGAGTTCAACACCGTTGGTGGCACGCCCGACGAGGTCCGACGCCGGTTCGAACGCGTCCGCCAGGCGGTCGACGTGCAGGGCCGTGATCAGTCCTCGTTCGTCACGTCGTTCATGACGTGGTTCTACCTCGGCGCCGACGAGGACGAGCTACGCCAACGAGTGGAGCGCGCCCGGCGCCTCGATCCGCGCGCCGGTTCATTCGACGACTACCTCGCCGACATCTCCGAGGACTGCATCGTCGGAACGCCCGAGCGCGCGGCCGAACGACTCTCCGAGTACGCTGCCAACGGCGTACAGCGGGTCATGCTGAACGACGCGCTCTTCGAGGAGATCGACATGATCGAGCTGCTCGCGAACGAGGTAGTTCCCCGCGTCGAAGCGTGACCGCACCTGCTCCAAGGGGTTGCGCTCATGCCCGGTGTGCGTCCTGCCGACGTATAGCATCGAACGCTCATGGCCGAGTTCAACGTCGACCCGTACGCCGATCTCTACGCGCGCCGCGCCAGCGGCATGACGGCGTCGGAGGTTCGCGCGCTGTTCTCGGTCGCTTCCCGTCCGGACGTCGTCTCGCTCGCCGGCGGGATGCCGTACGTCCAGGGGCTCCCGACCGAGCACGTCCTCGAGGTCGTCGAGTCGGTGCTGGTCGAGCGAGCGGACGTGGCGCTCCAGTACGGCGGCGGCCAGGGTTCGCCGGTGCTTCGGGAACGCCTCGCGAGGTTGATGGCCGAGGAGGACACGCCGGCAGACCCGGAAGACCTCGTCGTCACCACCGGTGCGCAGCAGGCGCTGGACCTCGTGGGCAAGGTGCTCCTCGATCCCGGTGACGTGGTCGCGGTCGAGGCGCCGGCGTACGTCGGAGCGCTGTCTGCGTTCAGCGTGTACGAGCCACGATTCCTTCAGGTCGACCTCGACGACGACGGCATGATCGTCGAGCAGCTCGAGGAAGCGCTCCTTCGCGGAGAGCGGCCGAAGTTCGTCTATACCGTGCCGAACTTCCACAACCCGGCCGGGGTGACGATGTCGCGGGCGCGTCGAGAGCAGCTCGTCGCGCTCTGTCGCGAGGCCCGGATCCCCATCATCGAGGACAACCCCTACGGGATGCTGCGCTTCGACGGCGAACCTTTGCCTACGCTGCGCTCGCTCGATCGACAGAACGTGATCTACCTCGGCACCGTGTCCAAGGTGTTCGCGCCCGGCGTTCGTGTCGGTTGGGCCGTCGCGGAACCCGGCGTGCTGCAGCGCCTCGTCCTGGCAAAGGAGGCCGCCGACCTGTGTGGCAGCCAGTTCACGATGCTCGTCACCGAGCGCTACTTCGACGGCGAGCTGTGGCGGCGGAACCTAGGCGGGCTCGTGGCGACGTACCGGAGCAGGCGCGACGCGATGCTCACGGCACTGAAGGAGCATTTCCCGAGCGATGCGAGGTGGACGATGCCATCCGGCGGGTTCTTCGTGTGGGTGACGCTCCCCGACTACTTCGACACTCCCGCGTTGCTCGCGGCCGCCGTCGACCGGAAGGTCGCGTATGTGCCCGGCACCGGGTTCTACCCGGACGGCCGGGGGCGCCAGCAGATGCGCCTGTGCTTCAGCTACCCGACCGAAGAGCGGATCGCCGAGGGGATCCGGCGCTTGGGAGAGCTCCTGGCCGACGAGGAGGAGCTGTTCCGATCGCTCTCGGGGGCGTGACGAGGCTCGCGGTCCTTGCGGGCGGTCGATCGCCCGAGCGCGAGGTCTCGCTACGTTCGGGACATCGTGTCTCGTCCGCGTTGCAGGCCCGAGAGTTCGACGTCGTGCTGGTCGACCCCTCCGAAGGCCCATTCGTCGAGAACGCTTCCGCTGCAAGGGTCTCCGCTTGCTATGTCGCGCTGCACGGAAAGGAGGGCGAGGACGGCGCCGTCCAGCGGCTGCTCGAGCTCCTCGGCATCCCGTACACGGGTTCATCGCCGCATGCGTGCCAGCTTGCGTTCGACAAGGTGCTGGCCAAGGAGTCGCTGGACGAGGCGGGGGTTCCGACGCCGCCGTGGGCCGCGATCCAGGCAACGGCGCTGCGAGATCTCGCCGCGGGCCCGGCCCTTCGTCACGTCATCGAACGTGTCGGTCTCCCGCTCGTCGTGAAACCGTCTCGCGCGGGCTCCGCGATGGGCATGTCGTTCGTCGACCACGAACGCGACCTGACGCACGCGGTGATGAACGCGCTTTCGTTCTCGGACACCGCCGTCATCGAACGGCGCATCGAGGGAGCCGAGGTCGCGGTCGGCTTCGTCGGCAGCACCGCCGAGCCGCTTCCACTCGTCGAGATCGTTCCGAAGTCGGGCGTGTTCGATTACGCGGCCCGGTACACGGCCGGGGCGACGGAGTACTTCGCGCCTGCACGCCTCGAGCCGGAGGTCGCCTCGGCGTGCCAGACCACGGCCTCGAAGGCGTTCGACGTCCTCGGCGTGCGCGACGTGGGCCGAGCCGACGTGCTTCTCGACCACGACGGCACACCGTGGGTGATCGACGTCAACGTTTCGCCGGGGATGACCGACACGAGTCTGCTTCCGATGGCGGCGCAGGTGGCCGGCGTGCCGTTCGAGGAGCTGTGCGAGCGAATCGTGCGACTCGCGCTCGACCGACCCGCCTAGATCCCAACCGACCGGGGCAGGTGCCGCCCCGTTCGTTACTCCGGCGCCAGCCCCGGGCCGGACCCCACGATCTCAGACACGATCCGGTCCAGGTCGTCCGCCGAGCCGAACTCGATGACCATCTTCCCTCGACGCTTGCCCATCTGGATCGTGACCCGGGTGGCGAGCTGCTCCGACAGGAGTTCCTCGACCTCGGCGAGAGGGTTTTCCACAGGGGTCGGAACGGCTTTGAGCGACGGCTTCCCGGCATCGGAAGCGGGATGGTCGATGTAGTTCCGGACGAGCTCCTCGACCTCGCGCACGGTGAGGTCTTCTGCGGCGATCCTCAGGGCAAGGGTCGTCTGCGCGTCCGAGTCCGCGAGGGAGAGCAGCGCCCGGCCATGCCCCGCCTGGATCTTGCCTACCGCGAGTAGCTGCTGCGCGTCGGCAGGGAGCTGCAGCAAGCGGATGGTGTTCGCGATGTGTGACCGTGACATACCGAGACGCTCTGCGAGCGTCTCCTGCTTCAGCCCGAGCTCCTCGAGCAACTCCCGAAAGGCCTCGGCGAGCTCGATCGGATTGAGGTCCTCCCGGTGGATGTTCTCGATGAGGGCCTCGCGGAGGGACTCGGCGTCGTCGCTCTCCCGGACGACGACCGGGATCGTTGCCAGACCGGCTGCCTTCGCGGCTCGGAGGCGTCGCTCCCCCGCGATCAGCTCGAACGCCTCCCCCGTGCGCCTCACGACGATGGGCTGGAGGACACCGACCTCTTGGATCGACACGGCGAGCGCCGAGAGCGTCTCCTCGTCGAAGACCGTCCTCGGCTGGCGAGGGTTGGGCCTCACGGCGTTCACGGGCACCTCGAGCAGCCCCGCACCGGTCCCCTCTTCGACCGCACCCGGGATGAGAGCCGAGAGCCCTCGCCCGAGTCCGCCGCGCTTCGTCATCGATCTCCTCCTCGGTCGCCCTTCCGGAACAAGCCCCACCCCTTCTTCCGCTCTGGCTTGTCTGGCTCGCCGCGTGCTTCGCCGCCGACGCGCTCACCATCTCGTCCGGCGGCGTCGCCCTCTTCACCGATCACGGTCACTCCGGCTCGCCGATCGGGCTCCGCCGTTGACATCGACCCACCGCTATCGATCTGCGATACATCAGGCTCGACTGGAGCGTCTCCCGGCGGAGTGGCGGCGGGCGCCGAGGAGGTCTCCATGTCGGGTTCAGGCGGAGACCCGAGAGGGCTTACGTGGCGGTTCCGGTCGGCATCGACCGGCGCAGCAGGCTCGCCCTCCATGGCGTGCACCTCGGGCGCGGCGTCCGCCCGCTCGTCCGGGCTGCCGTCATGCGGCGAGGCGCTTGGCTCGATCTCATCCCCCTCGCTGACGAGCGGGCGCGGAGCCCGCGGCGGAGCCTGCTCGGGCGGGGGGACGATCACGGTGGGGATGTCGTCGACGACGGGGAGGGGGGCGTCGTCCGGGAGCTTCGCCGCGACCTCGGCGGCGAGCTCGCGGTAGCTCTGGGCGCCGCGCGAGCGCGGGTCGTACTCGGTGATCGGAAGGCCAAACCCCGGCGCCTCGGACAGGCGCACCGTTCGAGGGATGATCGTGTCGTACATGCGCTCGCCGAAGTACCGCCGCACCTCTTGGACGACCTGATCCGACAGCTTTGTCCGGGGGTCGTACATGGTCATCACGATGCCGGTGAGCCGGAGTCTCGAGTTGACGTTCTGCTGGACAAGCCTGACGTTCCGCAGGAGCTGCCCGAGACCTTCCAGGGCGTAGTACTCGCACTGGATGGGCACGATGAGCTCTTCTGCGGCGCCGAGCGCATTCACAGTGAGCAAACCGAGCGACGGCGGGCAGTCGAGGAGGATGTAGGTGAAGTCCGACTGCTTGAGCGGCTCGATCGCCTTTCGAAGCCGGAGCTCCCGCGAGAACTGGCTGACAAGCTCGATCTCGGCGCCGGCAAGGTCGATCGTCGAGGGAATCGCGAAGAGGTTCTCGATCGGCGTCTCGACGATTGCCCCATCGATGGGAGCCTCGGCCGCCAAGACGTCGTACACGGTTACCTGACGGGCGTCGTGACGGATTCCCAGACCCGTAGAGGCGTTCCCCTGCGGATCCAGGTCGACGACGAGGACCTTGTGGCCAAGCTCGGCCAGTGCCGCGCCCAGGCTGACAGCAGTCGTGCTCTTGCCAACCCCGCCCTTCTGGTTGGCGACGGCGATGACACGGGTTCGAGGCGTGGCCAACGGCGCAGTCTCCCGGCTCTGCTCGGGCCGCGCGCGACGATCGGAGCGGGCGCTCGGCCGCTAGCGGCTCATGATAACCAGCGGCCCGAAGCTTTCAATACGGGAGCCGCGTGGGAGAGGCATGACGGCGATCGACGAGCAGCCTTCCGGGCGGTCAGGCCGCTCGAAACCCGGGCCCGCGAAGTAGACCAGGCGGCCCCCGGACCGAAGTCTCGGCCGCGCGACCGCCCATGCCTGTTCCAGTGGCGCGAACGCCCGGGCGAAGCAGAGGTCTACGGCGACGCCGAGGGACTCGATCGTGGCTGGCAGGATCAGGGCGTTCTCGATCCTCATCCGCTCGAGAGCCAGCTCGAGGAACGCGATGCGCGTCCGGCGCGGCTCCACCAGGCGCACGGTGAGTGCCGGTCTGGCGATCGCCACGGGGATTCCGGGAAGCCCGGCCCCCGATCCGATGTCGAGCGCGTCGAGGTCGCCGACCCGAGTGACCGCGGCTGCGCGGAGGGAGTCGAGGATGTGGCGATCGCGGATCCGGCCGGAATCGGACCGAGCGACCAGCCCGAGATCCACCGCCCTCTCTCGAAGGAGGGACTCGAACTCCAGGAGGGACGAGGCCTGGTCGTCGACAAGCGGAACGCCAATCGATCTCGCGGCGCTCGCCAGGGCCTCCTCGGAACGTTTCACGTGAAACACGACCTTGAGGTCAACGGGCGGGGAGGCGGGATTACTCTCGGGTCGACCCGGAGTGCAACCTCAGCGTCGCCGCTGAACCACGACGTGCCGATCGAGTCCCTCGCCTCGGCTGGCGCTCGAAGCGCCTCCCACCTCCGCCACGGCGTCGTGGACGACCTTCCGGTCGAACGCGTTCATCGGCTCCAGCTCTTCCTCGCGGCCCGAGCGCGCCACCCGCCGGGCGATCTCGCGAGCCCTTGCCGCCAGGCGGGAGCGCTGGCGACGCCGGTACTCTTCGACGTCGACCACGATCCTGGCCCGCAGACCCGTCCGCTGGACCACCACGACTCGGGCCAGCTCCTGCAGCGCCTCCAGCGTCTGGCCATGTCGCCCGATCAGCAACCCGAGATCCTCGTCATCCTCTTCGCGCCCGACGATGTCGACGTACATCGTTCCGTCCTCGAGCGCCGGACCGACGTCCGCTGCGACGCCCATCCGCTCGAGCACCCCTTCGAGAAACTCCGCCGCCACATCGGCCTGATCGTTCAGATCCTCATCGCTGAGCTCGCCGTCGTCGGCACGGCGCACGCGAACCGATACCACGGCGTCCTGCGAGCCGATCCCGATCAGACCGTGACGCGGCTCCTGCAGGATGGAGACCTCGACCTCTTGCTCGCTCACGCCGAGCTCTGTCAGGGCCGAGTCGACGGCCTCCTCAACGCTTGGGGCGCTTCTTTGGATCTCCTCCACCACTGCCTCCGGACCCCGGCTTCCTCCGCTGCGTGCTCGAACCCGGCCGACCACTCCCGGGCTTCCGAGTCGTGCCCGGTCGCGCCGTTCCGGTCTGCCGGCGGTCCCGCTCTTCTTGGGCTCGGGCCATCATCGAGGCGATGATGCCCTTCCGTTCCGGCTTCCCATTCGCGGCAGCGGCGGCCAGGCTCTCGGTCGTCGGTCGCGTTCGGAGCATGTAGTACTGCTGACCGATCTGCCACAGGTTCGACGTCGTCCAATACACCACCAGTCCCGCGGGGAAGAAGATCCCGAACACGCCGAACGTAATCGGCAGGATCCGCAGGATCGCCTGCTGCTGCGACGAAGCCGCGCCAGGCGGGCTCGCCTTCTGCATCTGACGCTGCTGGAAGTAGGTCGTCCCGAACATGGCGGCCACGAACACGTAGTAGGGGATCCGGTTGAGGTCGCCGCCGCAGTTCACCGGGTATTCCAGGGGGACCGTTTCGCCCCTCACCGTCACCCGGTCCCCCAGCGTCGCGTCCTCGTTTCCGGCGTTCGAGGGTGAGCACAACAGGTTCATCCCCAGGAACGAGACGCCACCGCCCACGGGTCCTGGTTCGTCGGGCACCTGGGCCCGCACCTCCTCCGCCGTGCTGTCCTCGTCGATCTGTACCGGCGGGATCTGTTCCGTCACAACGGCATAGAGCTCCGATTCGGCGGGCACGTGGATCGGGTGCTGCGGGAATCGGAGCACGGAGTACATGGCGATCAAGATGGGGAACTGCAGGAGGACCGGCCAGCAGCCGGAGAACGGGTTGACCCCATACTCTTTGTACACCTTCATGATCTCTTCCTGCTGACGCTGCCGGTTCTGCTTGTACTTCTGCTGGATCTGCTTCACCTTCGGCTGGACGAGTTGCATGTGCTGCATCGACCGCACCTGCTTGATCCCCAGGGGCAACAAGATCAGCCGGATGACGAGCGTCAGGATGATGATCGTCACCCCGAGGTTCCCGACGACCCCGTAGATCTGGGCGAGGACCCATCCCAGGCCGTTGAGCAGCGCCTGCCACGGCGCCCAGGCGATCACTGTGCCGAGGCCCTCTGTATGCCGGAGTCATACACACCGTGCTCGCGCCGCGGACCGGGCACGTGATCCACGCCGCCCGCCGTGAACGGGCCACAACGCGCCAGCCGCCACGTCGCCAGGGCGACGCCCCGAAGGGCACCGTGACGGGCGATCGCTTCCGCCGCATAGGTCGAGCAGCTGGGGTAGAAGCGACACTGGCCCCCGAGCCATCCCGACAGCGTGAATTGGTACAGGCGGATCAGGCCGATCAGCACCACCCGCACCGGCGTCCCGGAAGCCCAGAGCGCCGCCCGCATGTACCTCACGAACGCGTCACCCCGGCGCGAGAGAGCAGCTCGTCCACCTCCGTCACCAGGTCGCGCGAGCGCGCTCCTTGGATGGTGCCTCGAGCGACCAGCGCGACGTCGAACCCATCAGGGACCGTGGGCGCGAGCTCCCGCCACGCGGCCCGCATGATGCGCCGGGCCCTGTTGCGCAAGACCGCCCGCCCGACGCGGCGTCCAGCCACGAATGCGACCTTCCCCGTGCCGGGAGCGACAAACAGTACCACCCGGTTTCCGTGGAATGCCCGGCCCGTCGCGATGACGCGACCGACGTCGGATGTACCCGTGGTAAGCGAACCCGCCCTACGCCGACAGTCGAGAGCGGCCCTTCGCGCGACGACGGGCGATGATCGTCCGGCCGGCGCGCGTGCGCATGCGGAGCCGGAAGCCGTGGCGCTTGGCCCGCCGCCGATTGTTCGGCTGAAATGTGCGCTTCGACATGGGTCGCCTTCGGAACCGCTCGCTACGTGTGAGTCCCGCCGTCGGCAGGGGACTCGAAGTATACCGGCGGGCCCGGTCCCCGATCTCAACAGAAAGAAGTGCGCCAAAAGCCTCCCGCGGGCGAGCGATGTGAAAAACCTCGGTGCTATAGTCCGCGGGCTTCACCGGCGCGTGCATCTCCCCGCACGACGCCTTGCGCTTCCCCCACGAGGTTTCCACACTTGTGGAAAGGCCCTGTGGAGAAGTATGGCCGTTGCTTCATACGAGGAAGCCGCCAAGACCACGTGGACTCGCGTCGTCGAGCGCGCTCGCCGCGAGCTCCCGGAGAGCTCGTTCTCCATGTGGTTCCAAGGCGTCGAAGCGACAAGACTGCATGACGGCGTCCTCGAGGTCCTCGCCCCATCGGAGTACGTCAAGGACCGCCTGGCGAAGAACTACGCGGACCTGATCAGGAAGGCGGCAACGGAGGCGCTGGGCCTCCCGGTACGGATCCGTTTCCGAGCGGCACCCCCCGAATCGCCTGCGGCCCAACCCGGACCGTCGGCGACCGCGACGCCGGTTCACACTCCCGTTGAGGGGCGGGGAGCACCGGGCCTTCCGTTCCCGAACTACACGTTCGAGGCGTTCGTTCCGGGACCGTCGAATCGCTTCGCTCACGCCGCGGCGATGGCGGTCGCGGAGGCCCCACCGTCCAAGGCGTACAACCCGTTGTTCATCTACGGCGGAGTCGGACTGGGCAAGACGCATCTGCTCGTCGCGATCGGCCACCAGATGCACCGGCTTTCGCCGCGACTGCGCGTCAAGTACGTCACGAGCGAGAGCTTCATGGCCGAGTTCATCAAGGCCGTTCGGGAACGACAGGGGTATCAGTTCGCCGCGCGGTATCGCGACGTCGACGTCATGCTCGTCGACGACATCCAGTTCCTCGCCAAGCGCGAGGAGACGCAGACCGAGTTCTTCCACACGTTCAACGCGCTGCACGAGAAGGAGCGGCAGATCGTCATCGCGTCCGACCGTCCGCCGCAGGAACTCGGGATGGAGGAGCGACTGCAGTCGCGGTTCCGCATCGGGCTGTGCGTCGACGTCCAGCCGCCCGACGTGGAGACTCGCATCGCCATCCTTCAGCTCAAGGCGCAGCGGGAAGCCGTCCACGTCCCCGACGAGGTCATCGACTTCATCGCCAGCAAGTTCGACCAGAACATCCGAGAGCTCGAAGGCGCGCTCGTCCGGGTCGTCGCCTGGTCGGACTTGACGGGCCACGCCATCACCACCGACCTCGCGGAGCACGCTCTCGAAGACCTTCTGCCCCAGGCCGAGGCGGAGATCCCGCCGCAGGTGATACTCGAGGAGAGCGCCAAGTACTTCGGGCTGTCCGTCGAGGACCTCGTCTCGCCGAACCGCTCCCGGCCTCTCACGACCGCCCGGCACGTCGCGATGTACCTCATGCGCGAGTGCAGCGGCCAGAGCCTCGTGAAGATCGGGGACACGTTCGGCGGCCGCGACCACACCACGGCACGCCACGGGATCCTGAAGATCGAGCGCGACATGCGAGCCCGGAGCACCACGTACCGCCAGGTCCAGGACCTGTCGAGGATCGTCCGAGACCGGGCCCGGGGGACGTGACACGTCGTGCAAACGTTGTGCACGGCCCGGGAGCCGGCCGGGAGATCTCGACGACGCCGACTCCTTCATGCACCGTTTCCCCCATGGCGTCCCCATGTCACACGGGCCCGCTACGCTCGGAAAATGGGTGGGTTCTCCCTTTTTCCCCAGGCCCTACCACTACTAGAGGTAAAAAGAGGGAGCACGTAGAAGCAGCAAGGGGGTGGAAACGTGAAGTTCCGGTGCGACCGTGATGCGCTCTCGGAGGCGCTCCAGACCGTTCAGCGCGGCGTGTCCTCCCGACCGGGCATCCCGGCCCTGACCGGGGTCCTGCTCGAAGCGGCATCAGAGGGTTCGCTCACGCTCACGACGACCGATCTGGAGGTGTCGGCCCGCCTGGCGATCGAGGTTCAGGTGGCCGAAGAGGGAACGGCTCTCGTGCCCGCTCGCCTGCTGGGCGACACCGTCAAGAGCCTCTCCGATGCGCCGGTTGAGTTGGAATCCGACCAGAGCCAGGCCCACATCCGATGCGCCGCGTACGAGGGAGCGCTCCGCCTGCTTCCGGCGGAGGACTTTCCGGCCCTCCAGCCGCCGACGGGTACCCGGGTCGTGGTCGAGGCCCAGCGGTTCGCGGAGGCGGTCGCACAGGTCGCTCGTGCCGCGTCTCGCGACGAGGCACGCCCCATGCTCACCGGCGTCCTCGTCGAGGTCAGCCGCGAGGGCATCACACTCGTGGCCACCGACTCGTACCGGCTCGCGGTCCGCGAGCTCGTGGCGACGGCATCCGGTGAGGCGAAGTCGCTCGTGCCCGAACGTGCGATGACCGAGGCCGGCCGCGCTGCGCAGGCGATCGAGAAGGGCGACATCGAGCTGTTCATCGACCAGAGCCAGGCCTCGTTCCACCTGGGGCAGCTCTCACTGACGTCGCGGCTGATCGACGGAGAGTTCCCCAACTATCGGCAGCTACTTCCGGAGCGCTACGAGAATCGACTGACCGGTTCTCGTCAGCAATTGATCGATGCGGTTCGGCGAGTCGGCCTTCTCGCACGCGACACGTCGCCGATACGGCTCGAGTTCAACGCACTCGGGGTGAAGCTGTCTTCGTCGTCACCGGATCTCGGTCAGGCGGTGGAAGCGGTCGAGTCGAAGTACGAGGGCGAAGACGTCACCGCGGCGTTCAACCCCAACTACCTGGCGGACGGTCTGGCGGCGACGATCGGGAACAGCGTCCATGTCGAGGTCCGTGACGGCCTGAAGCCCGGCGTCGTGCGCGGCGAAACGGACGACTTCACGTACCTCGTCATGCCGGTTCGGCTCCCAACGCCCGTCGGCTAGTTCGGCGTTGCATCTGTCCTGGGTGGAGATCCGGGACTTCCGTAATCACGCCGAGACGCGACTCCAAGATCTTGGGCCGGACTTGATGGTGCTCGTCGGACCGAACGGTGAGGGAAAGACGAATGCGCTCGAGGGGATGGCGTTCGTGTTCTTCCTGCAGTCCCCGCGAACGTCGTCGACGGAATCGGTCGTTCGCCGCGGAGCCGAGGCGGCATATTCGCGCGGGGAGATCGAGACCGGAGGGGGGCGCGTCCTTGTCGAGGTCGAGATCCCGGTCCGCGGCGCGAACAGAGTGCAGGTGAACGGCACGCGCGTACGCCGGAAGCGAGACGTTCGTCGTCAGGTGCGAGGCGTGTTCTTCGGCCCCGACGATCTGGTGATCGTGATCGGCGATCCTTCGAAACGGCGCGACTTGATGGATGACGTCGTTCGGAGCCTGTGGCCGCTCAAGGAGTCGGCGATCACCGCATACGACAGGGCGCTCCGTCAACGCAATCGCTTGTTGAAGGAGTGGGAAGGACGCGGGGCGCCGTCGGGGCTCGACGCTTGGGATGCCGAGCTGACGGAGACCGGTTGCGCGCTGATCCGGCTGCGGCGCGAGGGAGTGGAGCGGCTGGCGCCGGCGGCGGCGGAGGAGTACCGGCACCTCGCTGGCTACGGCCTGGACGTCGACTACGCCGCCAACGTCGGTGACGAGCCGCTCGAGGAGACCTTCGCGGAGCGACTAGCGGCTCGCCGGCAGGACGAGATCGTTCGCCGGACCACCCTGGTCGGTCCGCACAGAGACGATCTGGCGCTCGCCGTTCGCGACCTCGGTGCACGAGGGTTCGCGAGCCACGGGGAGGCGTGGGCGGCCGCCCTCTGCTTGCGGCTCGGCCTGGCGTCGGCCGTCGAGGTCGAGGTGGGCGAGCGGCCGGTTCTCCTCCTTGACGATCCGTTCTCGGCGCTCGACCCGGCTCGCCGCCACCGCGTCGCCGCTCGGCTCGGCGAGCGCGACCAGGTGTTCGTCACCGTCGCCGACGAGGGCCACGTGCCGGAAGAAGCCGATCGCGTCTGGGACGTGCGAGGCGGAACGTTGCGGGATCGGTCCTGATGCCGCACAGCAAGGGGTGGCGGAACCGAAAGGACGAACGAACCCGGGACGGCAGCACGATGGGGGAGATCGTCGACGGTCTCATGCGCGAGCACGCGTTCGCGCGTGGCGTGCCAATCGGGCAGTTGTCGGTGGACTGGGATTCGGTCGTCGGCCCTCGACTGGCCGCCGAATGCGCCCCGGTGAGCCTGGAGTCGGGCGTTCTGGTGGTCGCCGCGAGCGACGGACCGTGGGGTGCGCAGGTGCGTTTCCTCGCGTCGGAGATCCGCAACAAGGCGAACGCTGCGCTCGGCTCGAAGGAGGTCATGCGAGTGCACGTTGTCGTCCGCGCCGAACCACGGAAACGCTTGTAGCGCAAGGCGTTCGGCGCGGGCCCACGTGGCCGAAAAGGGGAGTGGATCCGGCACCGGCGTCACCCCCGATTGGTAGAATCAGTTGCAGCGTAGAACCGCGGCTTCGCGGGGCCCCCATGACGCTCGTTGGGCCTGCGCGCGCGCGAAACCCGACGGAGGTTGCTTGGCAACGGCAACGAAAAAGGCGGCTGGGCGATCAGGCCGCTACGAAGCAGAAGACATCCAGGTTCTCGAAGGCGTCGAGCACGTCCGGCTGCGGCCGGGCATGTACATCGGCACCACATCGGCCCGGGGACTGCACCATCTCGTGTTCGAGCTCGTCGACAACGCGATCGACGAAGCGATGGCGGGCTTCTGCGACCGCATCATCGTCAGGCTCCTCAGGGATGGGGGCTGTCAGGTCGACGACAACGGGCGCGGCATCCCGGTGCGCCCGATCCCCAAGTCCAAGGATCGCCGACCGGCGGTCGAGGTCGTCCTCACCACGCTGAACGCCGGGGGGAAGTTCGGCGGCGAGGGGTATCGGATCGCCGGGGGCCTCCACGGGGTGGGCTCCTCGGTCGTGAACGCGCTGTCGGTGAAGCTCACCGTCCAGGTCATGCGCGACGGCGCCACGTGGACGCAGAGCTATTCCCGCGGCAAGGCCACCAGCCGGCTCAGCAAGGGAAAGGCCACGTCCAAGCAGGGCACGATCGTCACGTTCTGGCCCGACCCGGAGATCTTCACCGAGGGCGTGGAGTTCAGCCGTCCGCTCCTGGCCGAGCGACTGCAGGAGCAGGCGTTCCTCACCCGCGGCATCGAGGTGCAGCTGATCGACGAGCGCGAGACTCCGCCGGTCAAGCAGGTGTTCAAGGCGACGGGCGGCCTGACGGACTTCGTCAAGCATCTCGCCAGCGGCAAGGACCCGATCCACAACAAGGTCATCTACATGGAAGCGCGTGAGGAGGACGCCGAGGCGGACATCGCGTTGCAGTGGACGAACGGCTATGCCGAGTCGATCCACTCGTTCGCCAACACGATCAACACGCACGAGGGAGGCATGCACGAAGAGGGCCTCAAGAAGGCGCTCACCAACGTGATCAACCGCTACGCGCGCAACAAGGGGCTCCTCCGGGAGAAGGAGGACAACCTGCTCGGCGAAGACGTGCGCGAGGGGCTCATCGCGATCGTATCGGTCCGGCTTCGTCATCCGCAGTTCGAAGGGCAAACCAAGACGAAGCTCGGGAACACCACGATGCGCTCGCTCGTCGAGACGACGATGAACGAGCACCTTGCGACGTGGCTCGAGGAGCATCCGGGCGACGCCAAGCGCATCGTGGCCAAGACGGCGCAGGCCGCGAAGGCCCGCCTCGCCGCGAAGCAAGCTCGGGACCTCACGCGACGAAAGTCGTTCCTCGAGGGCGGGGGGCTGCCCGGAAAGCTAGCCGACTGCCAGCTCACCGATCCGGCGCTAACCGAGCTCTACATCGTCGAGGGGGATTCGGCAGGCGGTTCCGCGAAGCAGGCGCGCGATCCGGCGACGCAGGCGATCCTGCCGATCCGGGGGAAGATCTTGAACGTCGAGAAGGCGCGGCTGCACAAGATCCTGGAGAACGCCGAGATCCAGGCGCTCATCACCGCGATCGGGACGGGCGTCGGCGACGAGTTCGACATCGACAAGGCGCGGTACCACAAGATCGTGGTGATGGCGGACGCCGACGTCGACGGCGCCCATATCCGGACGCTGCTGCTGACGTTCTTCTTCCGATACATGCGTGAGCTCATCGACCAGGGGTACGTGTTCATCGCTCAGCCGCCGCTGTATCTCATCAAGGACGGCAAGGAAGAGCTGTACTTCTACACCGAGCGCGAGTGGGAGGAGTACCGCAAGCGCGTCGACGGTAACAAGCCGCTCGATCCTCAGCGGTTCAAGGGGCTGGCCGAGATGGATGCCGATCAGCTCTGGCGGACGACGATGGATCCGGAGCGCCGCACGTTGCTGCGTGTGACGCTCGAAGACGCTGCGGTTGCCGACCGGTTGTTCACCGTTCTCATGGGCGAGGACGTCCCCTCTCGCAAGGAGTGGATCGAGACCAACGCGAAGGATGTTCAGAACCTGGATGTGTAGCCGGACCGGGGGTGTGGGGGTCAACAAGCGAGCCGAAGGCGAGCGAGGCCCCCACGACGAAAGGGCTATCTAGGTGGCGCAGGAGGGTCTGCTCGCCGGGCGGATCGAGGACGTTCAGCTCGAGGACGAGATCCAGCGCTCGTACCTCGACTACGCGATGTCCGTCATCGTCGGGCGCGCGCTCCCCGACGTTCGAGACGGCCTGAAGCCCGTCCATCGCCGGATCCTGTGGTCGATGCTGGAGGGCGGCCTTCGACCGGACCGCCCGTACCGCAAGTCGGCGTGGGCCGTCGGCGAGGTGGTCAAGAAGTACCACCCGCACTCACTCGAGGCTGTGTACGACTCGCTCGTTCGGATGGGACAGGACTTCTCGCTGCGCCATCCGCTCATCGACCCGCACGGCAACTTCGGCTCGATCGACGGCGATCCGCCGGGCGCGATGCGCTATACGGAAGCGCGTCTCTCGCACACGGCGATGGAGATGCTCCGCGACATCGAGGCCGAGACGGTCGACTTCGTCCCGAACTACGACGGCTACGAGCAGGAGCCAACGATCCTGCCGTCGCGGTTCCCGAACCTGCTCGTGAACGGCTCCGGCGGCATCGCCGTCGGGATGGCGACGAACATCCCGCCGCACAACCTCGGCGAGGTCATCGATGGCGTCGTCCACTTCATCGACAACCCCGAGTCCAAACCGCGCGATCTGATGAAGCTCATCAAGGGCCCCGACTTCCCCACGGGCGCCACGATCCTCGGTCGCGACGGGATCAAGGATGCCTACCTGACCGGGCGGGGATCGATCAGGGTTCGCGGCGTCTGCACGATCGAGGAGGGCGCGAGCGGAAGGCAACGCATCGTCGTCACCGAGCTCCCGTACCAGGTGAACAAAGCTCGTCTCGCCGAGAAGATCGCCGAGCTGGTGAAGTCGGGCCGCCAGAAGGACGTCGTCGACGTCAAGGACCACTCGAGCGGGCGCGAGGGAATGCGCCTGGTCATCGACCTGAAGCGCGGCGCCAATCCCCAGGTCGTGTTGAACCAGCTCTACAAGCACACACAGCTGCAAGACAGCTTCGGCGTGATCATGCTGGCGCTCGTCGACGGCGTCCCGCGGACGCTGAACCTTGCCGAGATGATCGGCCACTACGTCGATCACCAGGTCGACGTCGTCACGCGCCGCACGCGCTGGCAGCTCCGCCGCGCGGAGGAGCGCGATCACATCGTCCAGGGCCTGCTGATCGCGCTTCAGAACCTCGACGCGGTGATCCGCATCATCCGCGGCTCACAGGATGCCGAGGAGGCGCGCGGGAAGCTGATGAAGCAGTTCAAGCTTTCGGAGATCCAGGCGAACCACATCCTGGACATGCCGCTCCGCCGGCTCACACGCCTCGCGCGCGAGGAGTTGGAGACCGAGCACAAGGAGTTGCTCGCTCGCATCCGCCACCTCAAAGCGCTGCTCAAGGACCCAAAGAAGATCCGCGGCGTCATCAAAGAGGAGCTGCTCGAGATCAGGAAGCGCTTCGCCGACCCGCGCCGAACGAAGCTGAAGGCCGACGAGGGCGAGCTCGACGTCCAGGACCTCATCGCAGAGGAGGACGTCGTCATCACGGTGAGCCGTGCGGGATACGTGAAGCGCCAGCCGGTCGAGAACTTCCGCCGCCAGGGACGCGGCGGAAAGGGGATCCGCGGCGCAAACCTGAAGGAGGAGGACGTCGTCAAGGATGTGTTCACGACGACAACGCACAACCTGCTCTTGTTCTTCACCAGCCGCGGCAAGGTCTACCGGGTGAAGGTCCATGACGTTCCCGAGGCATCCCGGACGGCCCGCGGCACCTACGCCGCCAACCTGCCGGGCGTCGCGATCACCGGAGACGAGCGGGTTCAAGCGGTCATCGACCTCAAGGAGTACGCCGAGGGGCGCTACCTGCTGTTCGCGACGCGGCGAGGCATGGTGAAGAAGACGCCGCTTCCCGAGTACGACTCACCGCGAACGGGGCTGGCCGCGATCAACCTCCGCCCGGGCGACGAGCTGATCGACGTTCGGCTGACCGACGGCAAAGACGACGTGTTCCTGGTCTCTCGAAAGGGACAGACCATCCGGTTCAAGGAGGGATTGGTGCGCCCGATGGGCCGTCAGACCGCTGGTGTGATCGGCATGCGCCTCGACGACGACGACGAGGTGATCGCGCTCGGCATCGCATCGGACGGCGAGGAGCTGATCAGCGTCACGCAGCAGGGCTACGGCAAGCGAACGACGCTCAAGGAGTATCCGGTCAAGGGCCGCGGCGGCAAGGGCGTGATCGGTCACACGCTGACCAACCGAACGGGCAAGCTCGCCGGGGCGTTCGTCGGCACGAAGGATCAGGACATGTTCGTCATCTCGTCCTCGGGGATCGTGATCCGAGTGGCGGCGAGCGACATCCGCCGCGTCGGCCGCGCAAGTCAGGGAGTCCGAACGATGCGCGTGGACGCCGGCGCCCACGTTGCGGTGATCGCTCCTGTCATCGCGCAGGTCGAGGACGCCTAGAACGACCAACCGAGCGGCGTGACCGATCCGTTCGGCGTCGTGACGTTCCTCACGCGAGGCTGTCGTCCGGCCCCGCCGGGAGGCGACGTGAGGCCCATGGTTGCCCTCGCCGATCTCGCCGCGTAGAAAGGGCAGGAACGCATGAGCGATCCTGCTGGCCAGACCTCGTTGTCGATGCAGCCGCGACCAGACACGGGCGAACGCGTGCCCGAAGGCGACGGCGGTGGGGGACGCCCGCGGTTCCGGCGGGCGCGCTCTCGTCAGGCCCGGGTCGTCATCCGGAAGGTCGCGCCGTGGTCGGTGTTGAAGATCTCCTTCCTGTTCTACGCATGCATCATGGTCGTGATCCTGGGCGCGCTCATCATCCTGTACGGGGTGCTCGGCGCGATCGGCGCGATCCAGAACGTCGAGGACCTGATCCGCGAGCTGTTCTCGGACGAGACGTTCCAGATAAGTGGTGAGTGGCTGTTCACCCGAGGAGTCGCCGTCGGCCTCCTCATGGTCGTTCTGTGGTCGCTGATCAACGTGTTCGTCGCGTTGCTGTACAACCTGCTCTCCGACATCGTCGGCGGCATCGAGGTGACGCTGTCAGAACGGAGGTAACGTTCGTGCAGGTCACAGCGCGATTGACACTATTTCCGAGCCCCGCGTACGCTGCACCTTCGGCCGGGTACCGGTCCACGGGTTTCGTTTCGGGCCTGTAGCTCAGCTCGGTTAGAGCGCATCCCTGATAAGGATGAGGTCGTTGGTTCAAGTCCAACCAGGCCCACGGTCCGGAGCGAGGCGAGAGGGAGGCGGCGATGGGCGAGGATTCTGAGGAGAAGAGGGGCTTCTTCGGCAAGCTCATGCGGATCGCGTTCATCGCGGCCATCGTCGGCGCCGTCGTCGCCATCTTCCGGCGCCGGCGCGGCAGGGACCTCGACGAGGACGAGTGGCAGGAGCTCCCACCGCCCGCGGGCGGATAGCGGCGCACGACAACCGAGAACGTTCGAGAGGCCCGCGGATGCCGCGGGCCTCTCGCTTTGCGCTCGTCGTTGGTGACCGTGGGGCGGTGAGCGGCTTACAGCGAGGCGCTCATAGACTCACGCCGGTGTCGAGCGAGGCATGGGAGCTGGCGCGTCGAGCCGCCGCGGATGCCGGCGTGGAGCTCCGTCCGCTGAGAACGCTCGAGGACTGCGACGCCATCATCAACGTCACGGTCGCCACGTGGGGCGACTTCCAGACGATCCCACGTGAGGTGCTTCGCGCGCTCGCGGAGAGCGGGAACGTCCCGTTCGGCGCGTTCGCTGAGCAGGCGCTCGTCGGCTTCGTCCTTGGGTGGGCCGCCGTCGATCCGGACGAGGGGCTCCACGTGCATTCGCATCTGCTCGCCACGCTCTCCAACCACCGCCACGCCGGCATCGGATTCGCCCTGAAGCTCGCGCAGCGCGCGCAGGCGCTGGACCAGGGGATCTCGGTCGCCCGCTGGACGTTCGACCCGCTCGTCGCGCGGAACGCGTACTTCAACCTTCACAAGCTGGGGGCGATCGCCGACCGGCTCGAGCGGAATTTCTACGGCGAGATGACTGATGAGTTGAACCGGGGCGATCGCAGCGACCGCCTGGTGATCCGGTGGGATCTCGCGCCCGCCCCCGGCCCGAACCGGGGCGTCCCGGACCACGCCGTGACCCTCGTGCAACGTGGCGATGACGGCCGTCCCCAGACGAGCGGTGTCGCCGAGGGCGACGTCGCGATCCTCGAGGTTCCGGCGGAGTACGCGTCGCTGCGAGCTTCGGAGCCGGAGGTCGCGTCGGCCTGGCGCGACGCGGTCGCGAACGCCGCGGAGGCGTGCCTCGGTCGCGGCCTCGTCGCAGCCTCGTTCGATCGCCGAAGGAGCGCGTACATCTTCACCCGGACGTACGAACGGTGACCGGCGGATGACCCGGGTCCGGTCGGTCGAGCTGCGCATCGTTCGGTTGCCACTCGTTCGTCCGTTCCGGACGAGCTTCGGCGAGACGCGCGACAAAGAGTGCATCCTGGCTCGGGTCGAGACCGACGACGCAGAAGGCTGGGGCGAGTGCGTCGCGGGAGCCGAACCCGACTACTCCGAGGAGTGGAACGCCGGCGCGTGGCTCGTCCTTCGGGACCTGCTGGCGCCCGCGCTCATCTCTGCCGGAGATGTCGGACCCGACGACGTCGAGGGTGTGCTCGCCTTCGTCAGGGGAAATTCCATGGCGAAGGCCACGCTCATCGACGCGTTCCTCGACGCGCACCTGCGTGCGCTCGGTCGTTCCCTCGCCGAGCACCTCGGTGGCACGAGGGACCGCGTCGAGTGCGGCGTCTCGGTGGGGATCCAGCCGTCGACGGAGGCGCTGCTCGAGCTGGTGGCCGGGTACCTGGGGGAGGGCTATCGGCGGATCAAGCTGAAGATCGAGCCGGGCCTCGACGTCGAGCGGGTTCGCGCGGTTCGCCACGCCCACCCCGACATCCTGCTTTCCGTCGACGCAAATGCCGCGTACACGCTCGACGACGCCGCTGTGTTCCGAGACCTCGACGAATGCAACCTCCTCATGATCGAGCAGCCGCTGCATCACGACGACGTGGTCGAGCACGCGAAGCTGCAGGCGTTGATCCGATCCGATCTGTGCCTCGACGAGTCGATACGTTCGGCCGCCGACGCGGGCGCGGCGATCGAGCTCGGAGCGTGCCGGATCGTCAACGTCAAGCAGGGCCGCGTGGGTGGCGTCCCGGAGTCGAAGCGCGTCCACGACGTGTGCGCCTCACAGAACGTCCCAGTCTGGTGCGGCGGGATGCTCGAGACGGGCATCGGGCGTGCCACGAACCTGGCCGTGGCTGCGATGACGAACTTCACCCTCCCCGGCGACATCAGCGCGACCCGACGATACTTCGCCGAGGACCTCACGGAACCCTTCGAGCTCGGCCCCCGCGGAACGATGGCCGTACCCACGCGCCCGGGGATCGGCGTGGAGCCGGATCCGGCGCGGCTCGAGGGGGCGACCGCCCGGGTCGAGCGCGTGAGGAAAGAGTGACAAAACCGGGTCATCCGGCTTGACCAAAAACGGGCGTACCTCATAAGGTTCGCCACGAGAGACCGCTGTGACCCTCGGGTTGCGGCGGTTTCTCGCTTCTGGGGGTCTGGGACACGCGAGTGCGTACCGGGCCGAGTCGAGCCAAGAGGGGTGGTTCGGTACCCGCATCTCGCGTTCCTCGCCCGCCCGGCGGTCGCGTCGTCCTAGACTGCGGACGCACGGACAACTCCGGAACGGGCCGAGCGCTGGCCCCAACTGAAAGGCGCAGATGAGAAAGCGGGTTATCCGGGCCGGCGAGATCGAGATCGAAGACTCCGAAGGCCGCGTTCGCGCGCGGTTCGGCGTCACCAACGACGACCTGCCGTTCATCTCGTTCTACGGCGCCGAGGAGCGTCTTCGGGCGCGTTTCGGCGTTCAGCCGGACGGATCCGCTGGGCTGGCCATCGCCGACGACGGAGGGAAGGTCCGGGCGACGTTCGGCCTGTTCTCGGACGGTTCGGCGAGCATGGCCATGGTCGACCGGAACGGGAAGGTCCGCGCGAAGTTCGGCCTCGGGTCCGAGGGTGCGCCGACCCTCGCACTCCGCAACAAGGACGGCGAGCTCGGGTTCGTGTACTCGCTTGCGCAGCAGGGGTCTCCGACGATCTCTCTCCAGGACGAGGACGGGAAGATCCGAGCGCGGATAGGGCTGGCCGCCGAAGGCTCCCCGATCATCCGGCTGCTGAACAAGGATGGTGAGCTGCGCGCGATCATCGGACTCACCAGCGACGGCATCCCGGTGATGCAGTTCCTGGACAAGGACGGCAAGGCCACGTGGTCGGTTCCCGAGGGCTTCACGAGCACGCACGGAGTCGGCTCCGAGGACGCCGTTGTGGACACGAACGCACAGATGGCGCCCGTCGAACCCGAACCTTCGAAGAGGCCCTGATCGAGTGTCGGGCTGGTGGGCCGCCGCTTTCGTCGTGCAATGGGTCCTGCTCGCCGTCTTAACGGTCGTCGTCGTCGCGCTTGCGCGTCAGATCGGCGTGCTCCACCTGCGGATCTCGCCGGTCGGCGCACTGGAGATGGATGACGAGGGGCCCGCGCTCGGTGAGCCACTCGCATCGAGGACCGCCGCCGGCCGGGACGGAACCACGGTCATCATCGGAGGATCAGGCGCCCGCCGGCTTCTGACGTTCGTGTCGCCGACATGCCCGGTCTGCGAACGGATCCTGCCCTCGCTCCCGGCCGCCGCTCGCGCGTCGGGGCTCGTGGCGCAGGTCGTCTCCGATCCGGCCGCGGAGCGAGCGCTCGACGTTCCCGGAGTTCCGTTCGTCGTCGTCGTGGACGAGCTCGGCATCGTCCAATCGAAGGGGACGGTGAACTCGCTCGAGCAGCTCGAGGGCCTCATCGACACGGCCTCGCGCCGGATCGAGCAGAGCGAGGAGCTCAGCGCCGTTTGAAGCTGCGACGACCGGGCCCGCGAACCTCCGGAGAGGCGGGTGGCCTCGCTCGTGCCGGAGAGGGGCTCGCACGTCGCACGAGCCGTCGCTCGTTCCTCGGTCGGATCGGGAGGTCCGTCGTCGCGCTGGCCGGTGGCCCGATGGTAGCCATCGCGCTCGCGCCGGAGCGAGCCGAGGCGTACCACATCTGCGGTCACATCTTCACCACCGGTTCGTGCCCGCATCCGTACGCGCCGAACTCGCGGACGGACGGGTACGGCTTCCCGGTGCACCCGCTGTACGGCTACCCGGTCGACGACGAAGGCGAGATCTACCTGTCCAGACAGCAGACCCGGCGCAAGGTCTGTCAGTCGGTCGTGCCGAAGCGGTATCAGTTCGTCAACAACCCGAGGTACGGCGGCGGCTGGAGCCGATGCTGCAACGGACGCGTTCGGCACATCCAGGACTGCTGCTCGTCCTCGGGGATCAGGATCAACGGCGACGCGTCGGTGCGCGGGTACTGCCCGAGCGGGAAGCGCGTCTTCTGCATCACGTATCGCGAGCTCACGACCGAATGCTGAGGTCCCTCCTGAGCCCGCCGTTGCTCGTTGCCGTCGTTGCCGCGTCGATCGTCGCCGGGCTGACCACGCTGTTCGGTCCCTGAGGTCTGTCGATGGTGGAGACCATCACCCCCGTGGTCCACGGGGGCCGAACACGGAGGTGGGCCATCGCGCTCGCCCTGCATGTTCTCGGGGCGGGACTCGCCGCCGCTGCGTTCGGCGCGGTCCTGGGTTCGGCGGGGATGGCGCTGGGCGCGCCGTGGGGTGCGGCCGGATTCGTGGCGATCGGTGCGCTCGGCGTCTTCTACCTCACGCGCGAGGCGTTCGGTGTTCGCGTTCCGGTGCCGCAGCTCCGGCGACAGGTTCCCGACTGGTGGCGGACGTTCTTCGGGTTCGAGACGGCGGCGCTGCTGTACGGCATGGGCCTCGGGGTCGGCTTCCTCACGTTCCTTCGGCACGGCACGTTCGTCGTGGTCAGCTCGGGCGCGATCGCGGCGGGACGACCGCTGCTGAGTGCGTTGATCATGGCGCCGTTCGGCGTTGCGCGCGGCTTGAGTGCGACGGTCGCGTCGACCTCACGAACGCAGGAAGACGGGACGGCGCTCGTCGGCCGGCTGTCGTCGTCCGCATCGTGGGTAGGGTGGCGCGTCGCGCACGCAGCGGCGCTGATCGCGGTGATCGGTGCAGCGGCGCTCGCGATCCAGCGCGGCGGCGAGGTGGGCGACCCGGGCGACCTGGGTGGCGCTGCCGGGGCGACTCTCGTGATCGCGTTCGGATGGGCCGCCGTGACCAAGGTCGTGCGCTCTCGTCCGTGGAGACGATCGCTTCAGTCGTACGGGTTCGGCGGCGGGTTCGAGCGCGCGGTGGCCGTCGGCGTTCCGCTGGTGGAGCTGGGGATCGGGGTCCTTCCGTTCCTCGGCCTGCCGTCGACCGCGGGAGTCCTTTCTCTGGGGGTTCTCGCCGCGTTCTCGGTGGGGATCGTCGCCGCCAGGATCCGGAGCGGTCCGCGGCTCGACTGCGGATGCTTCGGCGGGGCGAGGGCTCGGGACTACCGGCTCCTGCTGGCGCGGAACGGCGCGCTGGCGATCGTCGCGCTCGTCGCGTGGCGTCGAGGGACGGACACGTGGATCGGGGCCGACGTGGTCGCTCCGACTGGCGCCGAGCTAGTACCGGCCGCGCTCGCGGCGCTCGGCCTCGTGCTTGCCACGTTGGTCGTCGTCGCAACCGTTCGCACGGTTCGACGAGGAATGGCGTGATGCGACGCTTGGTGGTCGGCGCGGCCATCGCTGCTGCGGCGCTCGCCGTCGCGCTGCCGGCAGTCGCCAACCATACGAGCCCGCAGGACGGGAACGACACCGAAGGACGGCTGGACCTCCGGACGGTGCATCTCGGACACCAACGACCGCTGTTGTGGACGTTCTTCACGATCGCCAGGTGGCGGCCGCGTCAGATCTACGATCGCGGGTACTTCGTCATCGAGCTCGACACGCGCGGAGACCAGTCCATCGATTACGTGGTCGTTCTTCGCTCGCGCCGTCAAGAGATGCTCGGAACGCTCCACCGCGCCCTGGCCGACGGAACGCAGGCCGAGATCGCGAAGCTGCAGTCGGACAAATTTGGCGGTAGATCGGCATGGGTCGCGCTTGGGCTGAGAAGGATCCTCATCGGTCCGCACCGAACGTCGTTCTTCTGGTCGGCGTCCTCGCTCTTCACCGGGACGCAGTGTCCGACAACGTGCATCGATCGGGCGCCCGACCAGGGCTTCGTCGAAGAGCTGCTGGAGGAGCCCGTCCCCAGCCCGACGCCCAGTCCGAGTCCAACGCCGAGCCCGAGCCCGTCGCCGAGTCCCTCGCCCACCACCCCACCGCCTACACCCTGACGTCGCGGCGGCGCTGGTTTGCTGGCACAGCAACGGGATTGTTCGGCGTCCCCATCTGACAGCGGCCAGTTCGGGCGGATCAGCGGCTCATCCTCAAGCGGCGGCGTTCCTCGGTCGAAGGTGAATCGCCAAAGGAGGCCATACACCGCATGTCGCTTGCCGCCGATCGGACCGGCCTTGATCCCCCGTCCGCCGCCGAGTCGCCCGTCGCTCGAGCGACGGGTGCGTCGAAGGGACGCGGCCGCCTCGTTCTGCTCAGCTTCCTGATGTTGTTCGTGGAGCTCGCGCTCATCAGGTGGGCGGGCTCGAACGTCGTCTACCTCTCGTACTTCTCGAACTTCGTCTTGCTCGGCAGCTTCCTGGGGATCGGGATCGGATTCCTCCGATCCGGGTCGAAGGTCGGGTCGTTCAAGAGAGCGGCGCCTGCCCTCGCGGTCTTCGTTCTGTTCGTGCTCTTGTTCCCGGTGCACGTCGATCGATCGGGAGCACAACTCATCTATTTCGGAGGGCGGCCGTCAGGACTCCCGATATGGGTGATGTTGCCCGTGATCTTCGTGGCGACGGCGCTGATCATGGCGACGATCGCCGACGGCGTCGCGAGAACCTTCGCCACGTTCGAACCCCTCGAGGCGTACCGCCTCGACATCATCGGGAGCATGCTTGGGATCGCGGCGTTCTCGCTCCTTTCGTTCCTCGAAGCGCCGCCCGTCGCGTGGGGCTCCGTGGCCGCCGTGTGCTTCGCCGTCCTCCTGCTGCGCCGCACGACGATCGTCGTGGGTTTGCAGAACGGCGCCGCCCTCATCGTCCTCGTGGCGATCCTCGCGAGCGAGTCGACGCTACCGAACACCCATTGGTCTCCCTACTACAAGGTGAGGGCCGACCCGGGTACCGGTGGGAAGTACCACGTCAGCGTGAACGGGATCCCCCATCAGGTGATCGAATCGCTCGAGGTGCGTCGTGAGACCGAGCCGTTGTACTTCACACCGTACGAACGCGACCCGGACAACCCGCTGGGCCGGGTGTTGGTCGTCGGCGCCGGCACGGGAAGCGATGTGGCGATCGCGCTGAGCCAGGGCGCGAAGCGCGTCGACGCCGTCGAGATCGATCCACACCTGTACGCCCTGGGCAGGGAGCTCAATCCGGAGGATCCCTACCAGGACCCCCGAGTTCACGTTTCCATCAACGACGGGCGGGCGTTCTTGCAGCAGTCGAACGAGCGCTACGACATGATCCTGTTCGCCCTACCGGACTCACTGACACTCATCGCCGGGCAATCTTCTCTCCGCCTCGAGAGCTACCTCTTCACGGCGCAAGCCATTCAGGTGGCGAAGGATCACCTCACGCCCCGAGGCATGTTCGCCATGTACAACTACTACCGCGAGCAGTGGCTCGTCGATCGCCTGGCCGGGACGCTGAACAAGGCCTACGGACATCCGCCCTGCATCGACACGACGGGGACGGTGGGCCACTTCGCCGTCCTCACGACGAGCGTCGATCCCGGAGCTGTCTCGTGCAAGACGGTTTGGCAACCGGCAGAGCGGGACGTACCGCCGCCGGCCACCGACGACCACCCCTTCGTCTACCTTCGGACCCCGTCGATCCCGTCGATCTACCTCCTGACGCTGGGTCTGATCCTGCTCGTCTCGATCCTCGTGATCAGGCTGAGCGTCGGGCGTCAGCGCGGGATGAGGGCGTACCTGGACCTGTTCTTCATGGGGGCGGCCTTCCTCCTGTTGGAGACGAAGAGCGTCGTCCAGTTCGCCCTGCTCTTCGGAACCACGTGGTTCGTCAACGCCTTGGTGTTCGGAGGCGTCCTCCTTTCGGTTCTCGCGGCGATCGAGGTTGCGCGACGGTTCCGCGTCACCCGCCCCGGCCGCCTCTATGTGGCGCTTCTCGCGGTCCTGCTCGTTGCGTGGATCGTGCCGCCGGAATCGCTGCTCTCCCTTTCGGTCGTTCCGCGCTTCCTCGTAGCTGTTGCGATCGGGTTCGGCCCGATCTTCGTGGCGAACCTCATCTTCGCCGAGCGATTCAGGAACGTTGGATCATCCGTGTTCGCGTTCGGGGCGAACCTCCTCGGCGCGATGGTCGGTGGGGTGCTCGAGTACGGCGCCCTCGTGATGGGCTATCGCGCCTTGCTCGTCGTCGTCGCGGCCCTGTACCTGCTGGCGTTCGTATGCCGCCCGAAGGGCACCGTGAAGACGGGGAACGGCAAGGTGTCGCCAGCGTGGAAGCTGCCGCGTTCTCGACTGTCGGGGAGCGTGCCGAGCGCCACGTCGTGACGTTGCACGAGATGGCAGCTGTAGAGTCTTTTTGGCCGCGGTAGCGGTATGTAAGGCGCGGCTCAGAGTTTCCGAAGGTGAATCCGGGGACGTAGCTCAGCTGGTAGAGCACCTGCTTTGCAAGCAGGGGGTCGGCGGTTCGAGTCCGCTCGTCTCCACTGGTTGATTTCAAGCTGTCACCCGGCGAACTGACCACACGCAAAACGAGCGCGGGCGGCCCTGGACACAGGCCGCCCGCTCGCGAATCACCGACGAAGTCCGGGAACAGCCGAACGAATTTGTGTGCTTACCCAGCCAGCACACGGCCCCGCATCGCCTCGAGCTTGCCCGCGTCCCACAGCGCGTAGCCGTGGGAGCCGACGCGCTCCGCAAGCACGCGGCCCTCCATCGCCCCGAGCTTGCCCGCGTCCCACAGCGGGGCGCCGACGCTGGCGGCCTCGCGGCTGGAGGTGCGCCCCGCCTGGGTGAGCGCCACCGCGCTCATGATCAGGGCGGCGGCTGCGAAGACGGACACCGCCGCGGCCCAGAGCCTGAACCCCACGGGCTGGCCCGGAACTTCGATGGTTCCCGCTTTCGTGCTCATGCCTTCTCCTCTCTCGCCGTCCTTCCGTTCCGAGGCCGAGCGTAGGGAGGCGGTGGCGGGGAGGAATCCCCGAAATCCGTATCGATCGAGACGTCAACCGGTACGAAACGGGTCAGGACACCGATGCGTCCGGAGGGAACTTCGAGGCCAGTTCCGTGCGAGAGCGGACGCCCAGCTTGCGATAGATCCGCTTGAGATTGGCCTCCACGGTATGGACGCTGAGGAACAGGGCCTCAGCCACCTCCCGGTTGGTGCTGCCTGACGCCACCAACGCCGCCACCTTGTCCTCGGTCGGGGTCAAGGCCAGCGACGAGGGAGCACGTCCGCCGATCCGCGCCAGCTCGGCACGTGTCTTGTCCGCCCACAACGCGGCCCCCAGCCCCTCGAAGATCTCCAAGGCCTTCGTGAGCGAGCCCCGAGCCTGAAGCTTCCTCTTCGCCCGGCGCACCACCGCTCCGCGCACCAGGAGCGTCCGCCCCAGCTCGAACGGAAGGGGCAGGCGATCGTGAACCCGCACCGCCTCATCGGCTGTGGCCGACGCACCGGTGAGATCGCCCCTCGCCGCCAACACGAGCGCCCGGCACCTGGCGCCCGTAGCGATGGCCCAGGCTCGATCGAGGTTCCTGCCGGCCTCCTCGAAGGCGGCGAGGAGCGCCTCGGCCTCGTCGATGCGCCCGAGCGCCACCAGCGCCTCGACCTCATCCGGGACGATCCGGAAGTACGCGGGCTCCCCAACGCCCATAGCTTGCTCAAGCTCGACGGCCCTGGACAGATACGCATCGGCCTCGGCGGGTCGGCCCAGGGAGAGCTCGAGGAACCCCAAGACCGCCAGGTTCGGGATCTGGAGGAGGATCTCGCCGGCCGCCTCGGCGGCCCGCAGCCCCTCGAGGGCTTCCAGCCTCGCCGGGTCGGCCCGCCCCAGATGGGCTTCCACCAGGCCCACAGCGAAGTGGCCCTCCGCCGACATCCACGCCCCCATGCCGAATCGCTGGGCGCCCGCCCTGCTCTCCCGGGCGTGCTCCATGGCTGCATCCCAGTTGCCCGCCCAGCACTCCAGCTCGGCGAGGTGATAGCGGATCTGCGGGGCTGGGCTCGCGGCGCCGTGCGACGCGGCATCATCCAGGAGCTCGGTGAACGCCCGGCGGGCCTCGTCCAGGCGATCGGTGAACTTGAGGAGCTGAGCCACGGTGAAACTCGCACGCAGGACATGGGACTTGAACTCGCCCTCCATGTGGCCCTCCAGGGCGATCCCGCGATCGAGCAGCTCCTGATCGACCCCGCGTCCGAGGACGAACTCGACGAACGGATATGCCACGAACGCTTCGGCCATCACCCGTGGATCCTGCAGTGCGTCGGCCAGCTGCAGCGCTGCGCGAGCGTGCCGTTCCGATGCCGCGAGGTCTCCCCGGAACAGCCAGGCGTACCCGAGGTTCTGCTCGATCCGTGCCCTCAGCACGAGATCGTCCCTCGCCTCGCCCCGAGCAGCCTCGAACACGGCCCAGGCCCCCCGCCACCCTTCGGTCTCGGCGAGGCCCATCCCCAGGTCGAGCAGCACACGGGCCCGAGCCGGCCCGGCCATGGAGAGGTCCACCGCCTGCTCCAGAACGCTCCGCGCCAGCGAGGTGTCCCCGCACTCGTAGTGAGCCACGCCCGCTTGATGGGTCCGACGCACCAGGTCCTCGCCTCGGTCACCCGGCGTGGTGCGGCGGGCCATCTCCCAGAGCTCGGCCGCGGATTGAGGCGCTCCCCGGGAGGAGGCCAGCAGGGCGGCCTCCTCGAGCGCGGCGGCGACGGCGACGTCCGGGCCCTCGACGGACAGGGCGAGGTGGAGGGCTCGTTCCTCCGGATCGCGGACGATCGTCGCGAGCCGCGCGTGCAGCTCGCGACGCCTGGCCGGCGGGATCCTCTGATGGACGGCGGACGCGAGGAGGGGGTGGGTGAACCGGAGGCGGTCGCCGACGACCTCGACGACGCCGTGCTCGATCGCCGGACCGAGGCGAACGTCCTCCGCGGAGGGGGAGACCACTGCGGCGACCGTATCCAGCGTCGGTGCCGACAGGGCGGAGACGACCTCGAGGGCCTCGACGGTCTTGGCGGGTAGCCCCTTCAGGCGATCCTCGATGAGTTCCTGAAGGCGGTCGGGGATCGGAGGCCGTTCGCCAGCCGCCAGTTCCCCCCCACGCCGGAGGAGCGCCTGTCCGATCTCCTGGGCGAAGAAGGGATTGCCGCCCGACATCTCGTGGATGCGCAAGAGCGTGGTCCGCGGGAACCCCTCACCGACGGTTTCGAGGACGACACGCTCGATGTCGTTGAGTGACAGCGGGCCGACATGCACCGCGTGCACGCGCTCCTCCGGAAACGCCGGCAGGACGCCGAGGGGATCGACGTCGCCGTCGGATCTTCGAACGGCCGTCAACACGCCGATCGGCTCCTCCCTCAGACGCCGGACGACGAACTGCAACACGCGAGTAGACGGCAGATCCATCCACTGCCCGTCGTCGATGGCCACGACGACGGGCGCGGCGGACGCCACCGCGCGGATGCATCCCAGGACGGCCAGCGAGACGGCGCGCTGGTCGGCGCGTCCGCCGGTACGGGGCGATCGCAGGAGTGCCACCTCAAGGGCCTCACGTTGCGGCTCGGGGAGCGTCGGCAGGCTCTCGTCCAAGACGGGCTCGACGAGGTCGCCGAGGGCGGCGTACGACAGACGCGTCTCAGCCTCGACGGGGCTGCACGACAGCGTCCGGTAGCCGCGCTCGAGGGCTCCCGCCAGCCCTCGCTTCCAAACGGTCGTCTTCCCGATGCCGGGATCACCCGACAGGAGCAAGGCGCTCGGGCTGGTCGGGATGGAGTCCAGGAAGCGATGGAGGATCGCGAGCTCGGACTCGCGCCCGATGACGTCACCGGCCAAAGGCGTTCCCCGCTTTAGTGGACCCAGGATTTTAGGGATGGCGGGTCCGACACTCTCTCGACCCGTCGAGGCCCGGAGGCCCGGACCCGTTTGCCGGCCGTGAACCAAATGTGTCCCGGGTCAGCCTTCTACTGGTGGTCCCGGAGTCTCTCCATTCCTTCGGGTCACGACTACGACATGCGCTTCCAGCAAAGTGGATGGTTAACGACTTACGCCGGTCGTGCTTTGCAAGCAGGGTCGGCGGTTCGAGTTCCGTTCATCTCCACATCAAGACTGGTCAGAACCGTTGTCGGCAAGTGACAACAAAGATCGATCTACCGCGCGGGGTCGACGGAGCAGCGGCACACCGCGGATTTCACAAATACGATCGCCGGGCCGGAGTTGTGGGGAGAGCGGAGAGTAGCGACGGCATGCTAGCGGTTTGGAAAGGCTGGTGGGCGTTGGGAGCAGTATTTGGCCTTAGCGCGATCCGCCTTGGCGTCTACGATCTTCGCCATCGAGACGAGGTATGGGCCAAACGTCGCCAGCAACTTCCTGAGGAATGGTCGAGGCGCCACGGCTCCAAGTGGATCGTTCAGGAGGGGTGGGCAGGAATCCTGAGCGGACTAATTGTGTTCGTTGCCTCGACATATCGATTTCTGACCGATTGATCCGCACGCCTGCCGAGTCGTTTGGTTGGTCCCGATGAGACTGCCGTCAAGCGCTTCCCCGCAAAGTGCCAGCAAGTCCAGTCCGCACGGAGTCTGACGAAGGCTTGGAGCGGCGCGCTACGCGGTTGCCACTTCCGGGCCGGTGAGCTCCTTGAAGACGTTCACCGCAACGGCCACGACGGGAACGGCCAGCAGCGTTCCGGCGATGCCGAACAGCGCGCCACCCGCGACGACGCTCAGCAGGATCACGACCGGATGCAACCTGAGGGCTCGCCCGTAGATCCACGGAGCAAGCACATCGTTGTCGAGCTGCTGCACCGCGATGGCGACGATCCCGACGATCGCGGCGGAACCGACACCGCCCGTGACGAGCGCGACCAACACCGCGACGACACCCGCGGTAATTGCGCCGACGATCGGTACGAACGCCGCGAGGAACGTCAGGATCATCACCGGCACGATGAGCGACCCGCCCGCGATGAGCAGCGCCAGCCCGATGGCGATCGACTCGACGATCCCGAGCAGCGCCGCGCCGCGCAGATACGCGCCGAGCGTGTACCACCCGCGGGCCGCGGCGCGCTGAGCGCGCTGGCGATGATCGGGCCGCAACCGCCCCGCCGCCCACAGGGCGAAGCTCGCGCCGTCGCGGAGTATGAAGAAGGTCAATAACACCGCGAGGAACAGCCCAGCGACGATCTCGGCGGCGAAAGTAGCGCCGTCGATGAAGCGGCCCTCCGATTCGGTGAGCAACCTCTGGAACTCGTCGGCAGCTCGCGAACGGATGTTCTCGATGGCCTCACGTGAGATGTCGAACGATTCGACCAGCCAGTCCTCGACGTCGTCGAGGGCTTCTCTCAGCGTCACGCCGAGCGTTCCCGCCTCGTCGGCGATCGGGGGAATGATGACGAACGAGAACCCGACGAGTCCGGCGATGAGCACGAGCATCGTCGCCGCGGCGGCAAAGCCGGGCCGGAGGCGGCGTCGGAACACCTCGTTGACGGGCGTCAGAAGTCGCGTCAGGAACAGCGCGATGACGGCCGGCACGACCACGGGGGCCAGCAGTTGGATGACCCACAAGACGCCGAGCGTCGCCGCGGCGATGACCAGGAGACGCCAGCTGTAGGCGGCGAGCCACGCGACGCGGTGGTCGACGCGCGGCTCCGCTGGTTCGTTTCGACTCACGCTCGACGAACCGTACCCCGAGGTTCACCGCCGCGCGCGTTCGGTCAGACGACCGCGTGGTCGCCGATACCGGCGCCGCTCGCCGACGGGACGGAGAACCGCAGCACGTCGATGGCGTAGGCGCCGAGAACCGCGCGTTCGACCGTGCCCGCGTCCAGAACGCGACGCACCGGGTAGCCGTAGCGCCGACACAGATCGAGGTGCGGCGTGCAGAGCGGAACCATGCGGCCGCCGCGGTGACGGACGACGATGTCGCAGCTCGACGACGAACCCCCGCGTTGCCAGAAGCACAGTTGGCAAATGAGCGCGACCCGCTGCGGGTAGCCAAGTTCAGCGCGCCACCCGTGCTCGTGCTCGGCGACGCGCCCCCACAGGGCTACGGTTCCGAGAACGGACGGATCGCGAGTTCGCCGAAGGATGTCGATGGTGTGCGTCGCGTGGATCCCGCACGTGCAGCCGAGTCCGGGAACGGTGTGACTCCGCCGCCTGGCGCAGCGGCCGAGGACGGGTTCGCGGACGGGCCACGCCTTGCCGGTTCCGGCGATCGGGTAGAGCCGAACCTCGAGTCCGTCACTCGATCCCGCGAGCGTCCACGTTCTCCAGGCGTCGATCGCTTCGGCCAGGACCGCCGCTCCCGCCGCGGTCCGAGGCTCGGGCATCCGTCAGGGCGCCGGTTCGGCAGGCTCGGCTTCGGGGACGCGTTCCGGCTCTGGAAGCTCCTCGGGGACGGGCAGCGACACCGGCTCCACTTCGATCACTCGCTTCAGCGGTCCGATATCCACGGAGTTGGCCTCCTCGCGTGACGTGGATGAGGGTACCTCGCACGTTCCCTCGGCGCCAGAGGCCGAAACGGTCGTCGGCCGAGCGGGGCGTCACGTGCGAACGAGCTGGTAGATCCCGTTGAAATCGCTGAAGTAGACGCGCCCTCGGGGTCCGATCTCGAACGAAAGCGTTCCCTGAGGGTGGTTGTACACGATCGTTTGGCGAGCGACGTCGTCCCGCCGTCGGTTGAGGGTCAACCGCGTGACGCGCCCGTCGTTCACGGCGCCGTGGAACGCGGCGCCGTCGCTCGGCCCTCCGAGGCCGCATCCGTCACAGAACGCGATCCCGGTGATCCCGATCGCGTTCGCATAGAACGAGGCGGGGAGGATCCGGTTTGGGCCGTCCTGGTTCGTATTGGCCGGCGACGAGCCGGTACACGTCGCCGACGACCCCCATCCGTAGTTGCCACGGCGAACGATCAGATTCACCTCGTCGTTGCACGCCGGGCCGTTCTCGGTTTGCCACAGGTCGTGGGTCGCGGGATCAAAGGCGAACCCGAACGAGTTGCGGATCCCGAACGCCCAGATCCGGTTGTTGAACGGGTTCGACCACGGAACGCCGCCGGCCGGCGTCATTCGGAGGATCTTGCCGAGCTCGTTGTCGAGGTTCTGTGAGTTCGCCGCGGAATGCCCCTCGCCGACGATCGCGTAGAGCATGCCATCCCGCCCGAACAGGATACGCCCGCCGTTGTGGTACGGGCTCGAGCTTGCCGGACTCGAGAAGATCGTCCGGAGGTTCGCGCCGCTGCCGTTGCGATCCTGGTAGCGCAGGATCTGATTTCGCAGGCTGCCGTTCGCCGACCGCGTCGCGTACACGTACACGTAGGGACGGTTGGGATACCGGGGATGCAGTGCGATGCCGAGCATCCCGCGCTCGCCTTCGCCGTTCACACCACTCACCGTCTCGAACAGCCGGTCGTTGCCCGTCGCGAGGTCGATCACGCGGATCTCGCCCGAGTCCTTCTCGACGTACCAGAGCTGCCGGTCGGGTCCGAACGTGAAGGCGACCGGCTGCTGGAGGCCGCCGGCGATCTCTCTGACTCCGACGTCGGCTCGTGCGGGCGCCACAGCCAGCACCGCGATGACGACGAAGCATCCCGCGAACGTCAGCGTTCTGCGCATACTCGCTCCCGTGGTATTCGACGGCTCATGACGAACCCGATCTTCGGACGTGTTGTCCCTCGGATCGAGGACCCGAGGTTTCTCACGGGTCGCGGTCGATACGTCGAAACGGTTCGTCCGAAGGGTGCGCTGCGGGCCGTATTCGTGCGGTCCATCATCGCCCATGGACGGCTCGAAGGCATGGACGTCGATGCGGCATCGTCGATGCCGGGTGTGGTCGCGGTCCTGACGGCGGCAGATCTTTCGCTACCAGACCTTTCGCCGGCCGACGACGTCGACGGTCCGTTCGACCGTCCGGTACCGGCGTCGGAGACGGTCAGGTACGTCGGGGAGCCGGTCGCGCTCGTGCTCGCTGAAACACTCGGGCAGGCATCGGATGCGGCCGCCATCGTCGTGGCCAACGTCGAACCGCTCGACGTCGTCGGCGGCGTCGAGGCGGCGCTCGCCGACGGCGCTTCGCTGCTGTTCGCGAACGCTGGGACGAACGTCGCGTACGAATTCGAGTCGAGGTGGGAGGGGAACGTCCTCGACGGCTCGGACGTCCTCGTGCGTGTGCGCGTCGAACATCAGCGGCTCGCGCCGTCGCCGATGGAGACGAACGGCATCGTCGTCGAGCCGCACGACGAGGGGCTGACGGTGTGGGTGCCGTCCCAAGTCCCGTTCGACGTTCGCAGCGAGATCGCCGAGGTCCTCGGGCTCGACCAGAAGGCAGTTCACGTCGTGGCGCCGGACGTCGGCGGCGGGTTCGGGAACAAGGCGTACGTCTATCCGGAGCACCTCATGTGCGCGGCGGCGGCGATGCGCCTCGGGCGATCGGTGGCGTGGCAGGAGACGCGATCGGAAAGCTTCGTCGGGCTCAACCACGGGCGAGCGCAGATCCACGATGTCGAGCTCGGAGCGTATCGCGACGGCACGATCGTCGGGCTCCGCGTCGACATCGTGTCAGACATGGGGGCGTATCCGATCGGCGCGTACCTGCCGGTCACGACGAGCTCTATGTTGCCCGGCCCGTACAGGATCCCCAGGGTCGCCTACCGGGGCCGCGCCGTCGTGACGAACGCCGTACCGGTGTGGGCCTACCGAGGGGCGGGTCGACCCGAGGCCGCGGCGTCGCTCGAGCGCGCCATCGACGTGTTGGCGGATGAGCTCGGCGTCGATCCGATCGAGCTCCGACGCCGCAACGTGATCCGACGCGACCAGTTCCCCTTCACGTCGGCGACGGGAGAGGTCTACGACACCGGCGACTACGACCGCGCGCTCGACGAAGTGACTCGGCTCGCCGGCTACACGTCGCTCAGAGAGGAGCAACAGGATCGGCGGCGACGGGGCGACGTTCGGCAGATGGGGATCGGCGTTTCGTTGTACGTCGAGGTCACCGGGTTTTCGCGGAAGGAGTTCTCATCGGTCGAGATCGCGGACGACGGGTCCGCCACGATCCGAGCCGGCACATCGGCACACGGACAGGGACACGAGACCGCGTTCGCGCAGATCGCCTCCGGCGTGCTCGGGATCCCGATCGAACGCGTTCGCGTGATCCACTCGGACACCGCAGAGGTCGAGCGCGGAGAGGGAACGTTCGGCTCACGCTCGTTGCAGATCGGCGGGACGTCCGTGTTCCGTTCGGCGGAGCAGGTGCTCGAACGCGCGCGCCGCGTCGCGGCGCACATGATGGAGGTCGCGCCGGAGGACGTCGTCGTCACCACCGATGGACAGCTCGGGGTGGTCGGCGCCCCCGACGCATCCGCGTCCTGGGCCGATGTCGCGTCGGCGGTCGCGGACGGAGCGCGATTGCCCGACCACCTGCGAGGGGAGCTGTCCTCGAGCGCTCGGCCGTTCCAGCCGGGCACCACGTTCCCGTTCGGAGCGCACCTCGCCGTTGTCGACGTGGACGTCGAGACGGGCGCCGTTATCCTGCTTCGACTGATCGCCGTCGACGACTGCGGTCGCATCCTCAACCCGCTCCTCGTCGAGGGGCAGGTGCACGGTGGGCTCGCGCAAGGGATCGCCCAGGCGCTGTTCGAGCAGGTCGTGTACGACGAGCTGGGCACGCCCGTCACGTCGAACCTCTCGACGTACCAGATGCCCGCGGCGTCGGAGCTCCCATCGTTCGAACGCGGTGTGCTCGAGACGCCCACACCCTTGAACCCCTTCGGCGCGAAGGGCATCGGGGAATCCGCCACGGTCGGCTCGACGCCGGCCGTGGTCAACGCCGTCGTCGACGCGCTTTCACCATTCGGCGTTCGGCACCTCGATCCGCCCCTCACGCCCGAACGTGTGTGGCGCGCGATCCATGACGCGCGCGGCCGAAACGCGTAGTTGCCGCCGTATCATCGCGGCGTGATGGGCCGGGTCGCCGCCGCCGTGCTGAGTATCGGGCTCGTCGCGACCGCGTGCGCCTCCGACTCCGACGTAGGAGCGCCGACACCCTCGCCGCCGACCGGGGGCACGACCTCGCCGACGTCCGAACCGACCGATGGCGCGACGCCCGCCATCGTCGTGAAGCAACCCGTGTCCGGCGAAGAGGTCGTCAGCCCGGTGACGATCGCCGGTACTGCAGACGTCTTCGAGGCCACCGTACACATGCGCGTCCTCGACAGTGGCGGTCTCGAGGTCGCGGCGAGGTTCACCACCGCGACGTGCGGCTCCGGCTGTCGAGGCGAGTTCTCGACCCAGCTGTCCTTCTTCGTGGAGAAGACTCAAGATGGAACGATCGAGGTATTCGAGTTGAGCGCGGAGGACGGCTCCCCGATCAACGTCGTGGCCGTGCCGGTCGTCCTCGTCGCCGGCTGATCAACGCTCTTTCACGGTTCCGGCACCTTCGTCGCGCTGCTAGTGTCTGCGGCCGCATGCCGGATACCCCACTCTGGGAGCAGCGGTATCGCGCACCGACGCGGACGTTCCCCCATTGGTCCCGCCACGCGCCCGATCGACTCGTCTACACGTCCGACGAGAACGGCTCGTTCCAGGCCTACGCGTGGGATCGAACGACCGAGACGCATCGCCGTGTCTCGAACGAACCCGTGGGCGTCATCTCGGCGACCGTCTCGGCGGACGGGGGGGAGGCGATCTGGTTCTCCGACCCGACCGGCGACGAGTCGGGCCGGTGGCTTGCCGAGCCGTTCGAGGGCGGCTCGCCTCGCGAGCTGCTCCCCGGCGCGCCACTGGGCTGGCCCGACGGTCTGAGCGTCGGTTTGCACCTCGTCGTCGGTGTCATCGCCGACCGCAACGGGTTTGCGCTGTACGTGTCCGAGGATGGCGGCCCGGCGAAGGAGATCCACCGCGACGCCGACTCGATCTCCGTGGCGGCGACGGACTTCCATACCGAGGGGTTCGGACTCGCGGGAATTTCCGCGGACGAGGGATTGGCGTGCGTTGCTGTCGCGCAAGACGGCGACAACATCCATACGGCGTTGCGCGTCATCGACCCTCGGACCGGTGCGGTCGTAGGTGAGCTCGCCGACGGAGCGGGCCACGCGCTGAGCGAGTACGCCTGGTCGCCGGTCGAGGGCGATTCGCGGCTCCTGATCGGGCACGAGCTCAACGATCTGATGCGTCCCGCGCTATGGAATCCCACGACCGGCGGGCGAACCAACGTCGAGGTCGATCTTCCCGGCGAGATCGTACCGATCGACTGGTGGCCCGACGCGAGCGCGATCCTCGTGGCGCATGTCTACCGAGGCCGCGACCGCCTGTACCGGCTCGAGCTGGCGACCGGAACGCTCACGGAGATCCTCCATCCCCGGGGCGAGATCCACGGCGCGCGCGTTCGACCCGACGGGACGGTGTGGCTCCGAGTTTCCAGCGGCGATCGGGCGTCGCGGGTGCTCGATGACCGCGGCGAGGAGGTTCTCCCCGCACCGCCGGGCGGCGTTCGCGTCGGCGCGCCGTACCGGGAATGGGTGTTCAAGAACCCCGCCGGCGATTCCATCCACGGGTGGGTCGTCACGCCCGAAGGACCCGGCCCGTTCCCGACCTACCTCAAAGTGCACGGCGGTCCGAGCTGGCTGTATCTGGACACGTGGTGGCCGGACGTGCAGTCGTTGATCGACGAGGGGTTCGCCGTGGCGATGGTGAACTACCGCGGTTCGACCGGGTACGGCCGCACGTTCCGAGACCACATCATCGCGAACATCGGCTTTCCTGAGGTCGAGGACGTCACGTCGGGGCTCGACGATCTGATCGCTCGCGGCGTCGCCGATCCCGAGCGCGTTGTGATCGGCGGATGGTCGTGGGGCGGATACATCTCGCTGCTCGCGCTCGGAACGCATCCTGACCGGTTCGTCGCCGGTGTCGCCGGCGTACCCGTCGGTGACTACATGGCCTCGTACGACGATTCAGCGCCCTCGTTGCAGGCGTACGACCGCTCGCTTGTTGGCGGGGTCGTCCACGACATCCCCGAGTTCATCGCCGAGCGCTCACCGATCACCTACGTCGACCGGGTCAAAGCGCCAGTGCTGGTCCTCGTCGGTGAGAACGACACGCGGTGCGTCCCTGCTCAGGTTTACGCGTACGTCGACGCGCTCCGCAGCGCGGGTGGCGATGTCGAGGTCTACTCCTACGCCGAGGGCCATAGTTCCTACGTCGTCGCCACCGAGATCGACGAGTGGGGCACCGTCCTCGAGTTCCTCAAGCGCCGCGTTCCCCGGAGCTAGCGCCTCACTCGCCGCCGGTGATGTAGTTCCGCCACACGCCGTCGGCGTCGATCGCGAGCCGGGGCCCGAGGTAGTGACCCTGCTCGACCATGATGTCGATGTCGCGATCGGAGAATCCGAGCGACGCGAGATCTTGGCGCTCTCGATCGGTCAGGTTGGCGAAGTCGCTGTCGACGAGGTACGGCCACAGGTACAGCGTGCCGTACCCCTCGATCGCCAACGGTTCCGCGGGCCCCAGCGCGAGGATCGCCGGAATCGGGTCCAGGACCGTCGGGTCGCTGCGCCACTCCGGGATCGGATTGCTCCCGTCATCGAAGTTGTAGACGAAGGTCATCGGGTCCAGGAGCGACTTCAGCAGCTCGAAGTCCAGATTCAGGACGCCGTCGTAGATCAACCGAGCGGTCTCGTCCGTCGCAGGAGGCACGGCCGTCACATCGACTGGAGGCGGCTGCACCGGGCTCGGTTCGGAAACAGATGCGGACGGAGTCGGTGAAGGAACGGGCTCGAATGGGGCGGGCAGCGGGATCGCCGTCACCCCGAGCGCACGGCCACGGCCATCGACGACCTCGATCCACAACACCGCCGGATCGTTGAGGGGCGGCGTCGTCCACTCCCACGTCTCGGCGAGGGGGATGGTGTCTCCGTTCACCGCGGAGTCCGAACTCGGACCGGTGACGACCTCGACGCTGATGCCGATGGGGGCCCACGAGTCGGCGACCCTGGTCGGGTCCAGCAATGTGTTGGCCAGTTGCCCGGACACGTTGACCGAGTCGTCGTCGAGCGCGACGATCCGGTTGACCTCGATCAGCGGGCTCGAGACGCGGGTGACGCTCCAGACGCCGTTCGGGCCGGTCCGCCCGAGTTGTGCGAGCTCGACCGTTATGGGAGGGACGGGGTCGCCGAACGTCGGGTTCACGACGTTCACCGTTGTTCCGTCTCCCCGGTCGTCGACGGCCTCCGTGCCGAACTCGTCCGGCGGCCACCCGAATGCGTTGACCGCGAGCAGCTGCGCGGTTCCCACGGAGTCGGTTCGGAGCGGCTGATGTCCGTCGTCCACCTGCGCCTGCGTGTCGGCCAGGCCGGTGGCGTCGGTTTCGGGCCAGATGCCCTGGAACGGGCGCACGACCACGCTTGGGTTCGGTGTCTCGTCGTCGCCACCGATCGTCGGCGTTCGATCGGTCGACAGCAGCGTCGACGCCCCCACGGCCACCCCGGCGATGAGGCCGACAGCGAGACCGACTGACAGCGTCGCGTTGAGCACGCGCTGCTTGCGGGCTCGCTTGATCGTGCGCCGCTCGAGACCCGGCGCCACGTCGACGTCGCGTACCAGCTCGAACAGCTCCTGGCGAACCCTCGTCTCGTTCATGTCACGCATCCCGGTTCAGCTCCTCACGAAGGCGGTCCATCCCGCGCGAGACCGTCGACTTTACCGTTCCGATGGGGATCCCGAGCGCCTCGGCCGTGTCCGCCTCGCTCAGGTCCTCGTAGTACCGAAGGACGATCGCCGCCCGCTGCTCGGGTCGAAGCGTCATCAGCGCGCGGCGCATCCGGTCGCGTTCGCCAAGGTCGGGTCCGGGCGCTGTCGCCTCCGGCCGCTGCCACGCGAGCCACGCTCGTTCGACCTTCCGCCGCCGAAACTGCGACCGGGAAAGGTTCACGATCGTGCGGCGCAGGTACCACCAGAACGCGTCAGGATTCCGAAGGTCGCGGAACCGCCCGAGCAACTTCACGAACGCGTCCTGCACCAGGTCCTCGGCGAGCGCGCGTTCACCGGTCAGGAGGAACGCCAGGCGGGTCGCCTCGGGCGCATGGACTCGGAAGAGCTCCTCGAGTCTCCCGCCGTCGCTCCGTTCGGTTTGCGGACGTTCGGCCGTCACGACCATCTCACGCGCAAGACGCGCAGGGTCCCGCCGAAGGTTCCATGAGCGCGAAGGTGGGCCTACCAGCGGCCGCGGAGGCGTTCGGCCTCGGCGACGCGCTCGACGGCGATCTCGTAGCCCGCCTCGCGATGCGTGATGCCGCGTTCGTTGGCTCGAGCCAGCACCCGGTCGGTCGCGGCGTTCGTGATCTCGGATAGGCGCTCGTTCACTCGGTCCTCGCTCCACGTGTCGCGCTGGAGGTTCTGGATCCACTCGAGGTACGAGACGACCACGCCGCCGGCGCTCGCCAGGATGTCCGGGATCACCGTGACGCCACGCTCCTGGAGCAACACGTCCGCCTTCGGCGTGATCGGGTAGTTCGCCACCTCGAGGACGAGGTTGGCCCTGACCGAATCGGCGTTGTCCTCCCGGACGTGCTCCTCCATCGCGGCCGGGACGAGAACCTCGCAGTCGAGGCCGACGACGTCCTCTCCGTCGATGATGTCCGCGTTCTTGAACCCGACCACGCTCCCCGTCGAGCGCTTGTGCTGCAGCACGGTGCGCGGATCGAGTCCCTCCGGGTTGTGGATCCCGCCGCCCGAGTCCGAGACCCCGATGATCCGGTAGCCGACCTGCGTGGCGAGGGTGGAGAACCACCACCCGGCATTGCCGTATCCCTCGACGGCGATGCGGATCCGGTCGCGCGACCAGCCGCGATGGTGCGCGATCCGGTCCAGGGCGAACAGCGCGCCACGTCCCGTCGCCTGCTCCCGCCCCAGCGAACCGCCGAGCGCGATCGGTTTGCCGGTGAGGGCAGCTAGCGCGTCGCCATCGCCGGAGACGCGCCGGTACTCGTCGGCCATCCACGCCATCTCTCGCGGTCCGGTGTTCACGTCCGGTGCCGGGATGTCGATCCGGGGTCCGATCACTGGTGCGATCTCGCGGATGTATGAACGAGATACGCGCTCGAGCTCGCCTTCCGACAGCCGCTTCGGATCGACCCGAACACCGCCCTTGCCGCCGCCGTACGGGATGTCGACGAGCGCGCACTTCCACGTCATGAGCGCCGCGAAGCACTGGAACTCGTCTACCGAGACCGATGGGTGGAACCGCAGGCCGCCCTTGTACGGACCGCGCGCGTTGTTGTGCTGGATCCGCCAACCCGGAAACGTGCGGATCTCGCCGTCGTCCATGGCCGCCCGGACCTGCACCTCGGTCTGGCGCTGGTGAGTCTGCAGGAGGGCCCGGACGCAATCGTCGAGCCCGAGACGCTCGGCGGACGTCTCGAAGAACGTCTGCACGGCCTCGAAGGCGCCCATCTCCACTCGCCCCTTCCTACGGGGCGATTCTGTCACTCTTCAGGTTCGGTCGTTCGGGCCCGACTGCTGCCTGCGTACACTCGGTTCGTGAGCGTTTGGGTCGTCCTTTCGGCCGTGCTCATCGGCGTGGTGATCGCTTGGGTGGGGTTCACCGCCTTGCGCGCGGCGTCGGGCGTCGGAGCGCGGCCGCGCCGACCTGCTGGGGTAGAAGACGTCGAGGCTCTCGACGTCTTCCTGGTGTGTCGAGAGTGTGGAACGGAGTTCCGCGTCACGCGGCTCGGTGAGCTCCAGGTGCCGCGGCATTGCGGCGAGCCGATGGCGGTCGTTCAGCGCCCCGCCCTGCCCTGACCGGGTCCGGCTCTCCCCCGAACTTTCCACAGGAATCGAACACCGGATCTGGCGCTTTTCAACAGTCTCTCCCCAGCCGATCGGGGCGCGCCCCCTCTATCGCCAGTTCGTGGCGGCGATGAATCCCACGGAGACGATGCCGAGCCCGACCCACAGCCAGAGCGGTTGATACTCGCCGGGGAGGAAGTTCATGTAGTTGGCCACGATGACGGTGATCCCCACGACGATCAGACCGAGAACGACGTAGCCGTACCAACGCGGGCTTGCCTTCGGCCGCTTCCGCGTCGGCGGGGGCGCATAGGGGCGGGAGG